>JAHDBB010000033.1:0-11075 GCA_020630635.1 Chitinophagales bacterium | reverse complement strand
TGATGCCTTCCAATTACGTCTATACCAATCACCACCCCGACCAACACTTTATCCTATTTGATGACGAAAATCCAGAAATTGTCTATACTGCCAACGATGGAGGTTTATACAAAACCGATGATATTTTTCAAGAAAAAGTCGATTGGACTCCATTAAACAATGGCTATGTCACCACTCAATTTTATACGATTGCGATTGAACCAGGAGAAGCAGACAATGACATCATCATAGGAGGAACACAAGACAATGGAACGTGGTTTATCAATAGTGACAATCCTACCGATCCTTGGGCTTGGGCATATATTGGCGATGGAGCTTATGCTGCCATTCCAGAAGGACACGAAGCCTATTATTTATCGTGGCAACGAGGACGCATTTTTAAATTTATCATCGACGAAGATGGCAATACCATTGATTTTACTCGTATCGACCATGCAGAACCCAATTCAGGGCATTTATTTATTTCTCCATTCATTTTAGATCCTTTGGATGAAAATACGATGTATGTGGCTTATGGCAAAGAAATTTGGAGAAATACCCAATTAGACGAAATTGAGTTGGTACAAAATGAGTATAACCCTGTACCCGAAAACTGGGAAAAAATGAGTTTAGGGCTTTCTTCTGCCATTGGTACAGTAACTGCCCTAGCCGCCAATAAACCAAATTCGGACATTTTATTTTATGGAACTTCTCTATCCAAAATCTATAAAATTGTCAATCCCAAAGACGAGGACTTTGAACGCATCAATATATCCTCTCCCTTATTTCCTGCGAATGCTTATGTCAGTTCTATTGCTTTGGATGAATTTAATCCAGATCAAATAATGGTGACATTTTCTAATTACAATGTTCGCAGTATTTTCTATACCGAAGATGGTGGAGAAACTTGGTCTGATGTCGGTGGAAACTTAGAAGGTGGAAATCCCAATATTGAAGGAACAGGACCATCGTTTTTGTGGGCTGCTATTCATAATGGATCAGAAGAACAGATTTTTTATGCTGGAACATCCGTTGGTTTATTCTCAACGACCGATATTTTAGCCGACTCTGTGATTTGGGAATTGGAAGGAGCCAATACATTGGGACACTCGATTATCAATATGATTCAAACGAGAAGTTATGATGACAAGGTAGTGGTCGCTACTCATGGCAATGGGATTTTCTCCAATGATGTCCCTCCTATCACAGCTACTCCCACTCTCCGTGTCAAAGACTTTGGATTTCATAAAATACAACCCAATCCATTTAATGATTTAACGAAAATCAAGTTTCATTTAGACAAAAATAAAAGAGTGCGTTTATCTATTAGAGATGTCTATGGTCGAGAAGTCAAAAATTTATTAGATGCAGACTTAACACAAGGTAAACATCTATCGGTTTGGGATGGAACGGATGTGCGTGGGCAAAAGGTTTCGGACGGTATGTATGTGATTGTCCTGACGGATGGTGAGCAGACTTTGAGTAGGAAAGTTTTGCATAGTCGATAGTACAAATAATTCAACCACAGGTAGTTCTTCCAATATAATGCTATTTTAAACGATGAATATTTTGATAGTAAGGGAATGAATTCCCTCGCTCAGTAGATTTTAAAAATAAGGCAAAACGAGGATTTCAATCCCAAAAACAATGCCCAGTACTTGTTCTCACGCCAATTTTAGCGACAAAGCTCGGTATTAGAAAAGGAATAAATTCCTTTTCTTTGAAAACCCGTTAGTTTCTTTTAAGCGAGGGATTTTAATCCCTTGTGAAAAAGTTACGGGTCACGAAAAATATAGCACTACCTATAAATGAATTGAATAAATTTTCTCAATCCAATCTGAGAGGTTTTCAAATAGTTCTAATAACTCAACTTCTGCAAGATTGGCTGTTTTTTTATATTCGTCAATGTCAAAAACATGAAGGGAGGATCGGATAATTTTTTTATTTCTCCTAAAAAGGATTTTCTCCTCTCCTATATCTTCAGCTATGTATACCATGCGGAGCGATAGCGTAGCATGGACATTACATAGAATGTTGGCAGCAGGATTTTCTTTTACTTAAACAATTCTTCAATTGTCTTCATTGGCAAAAACATTCTTTTGCTACTGGGAAGTAGTTCAAATCCAAATTTTTTATAAAATTCAATAGCATTTTTATCTATGGGATCAACTACTACTGCCATTGATCCTATTATTTTTGATACTTCAAGACTTCTTTTAAGAGCATCAATTAATAAAAATCTACCTAATCCTTCCCCCTGATTATTTTTATTTACTGCTAATCTACCTAATAAAGTTACTGGAACAGAATCATATGCTTTGGGAAGTTTTTTTCTGATTTTTTCTGGAATTAACTCTCTTGAAATTCCAGCATTAGAAAGGGTATAATATCCTTCTATATTATCCTCTTCATCTTCAATAACAAAACAGGCTGCTAATTTTCTTCTTACATCTTGACTTGCCTGTTTTTGAATATAATTATCCAAATAATAATTTTCACAGAAGAATTCCGCTTTTTTATGCTTAGAATTTAAAGGAGTTGTTAAAAAATCTGCCATCTCAAAGTTTTTTATTATATTCTTTTAAAGCAGATTTTAATGCCTTATTTGGCTTCTTTGGGTTAGTAAATACTAAATCAAAAAAGATTTCCTGATCTTCCTTTGAGGCAAGTATTTTATTATGTTCTTTCACAATTTCTTCGGCTTTGGATTGAACTGTACTTAAAACAAAATCTGTAAGGGTTCTAAAACCTCCTATTTGAGATGCATATTCAAACAATTCTTTTTGTTCTTTTGTTAATCTTGCATCAAATCTAGTCATTTCTCTATTCTTCATGTCAATTTTTTCAATGATTATTTGAGACAAATGTACGTTTTTTTTCCGTACTTTCCAATATTTTTTCTTTTTGTAAATTATCTGTAAAAAAGGATAGTTATATAAAATCCTTATTAAGATTTGTTGAATTTGCAGCTAAAATTTTACATGTAATTGATTTTCAAATTTTTATAAAACTGAAATCATTATACTTTTTCGTTTATATCTTAAAAGTAAGATAGAAAATAGTATACAGATTACTTTTCAATATTTTGAGAAATTCCAATAAGCTATAGTTTTCTTGCTGCCAACATCCATGTATCTTCCATAACTTTGTGATAACTTGTGTTTGTTATTTTTTTTCGCTAGGAGAAACTCCAATTTTTCTTTGATTTCTATCGAAATATTTCCCATTATTAGGATAGAAAATGGTTTGCCTGTAGATGGTTGATACTCACAAGATTCTATGGCTAACTCATATTCAAAATTGGGGTTAACAATTAAATCTGCCGTTAGCAATCTTCTAGAAAATCCATCTGCTTTGCGATAGACCAGAACATATTCCTTTTCAAGAATTGACTTATCAGTTGAATAAATATTGACGGGTAAATGATGATTCATATCAGCTAAAAGAATACTCCTTTACGGTATCCACAAAACATTTAACGCTATCTAAAGGCGTATCAGGATAAACGCCATGTCCCAAATTGGCGATATGTTTTTGCCCACCAAATTGTTCCAACATGGTTTGAGTTGCCTTTTTTACTTCGGATAAAGGAGCGTACAATTGACAAGGGTCTAAATTGCCTTGTAAAGTTTTATGAGGAATGATTTGACGAGTTTCTTTGATGTCCATATTCCAATCAACACCGACGACGGAACAATTTAGTTCTCCGACGGCTGGTCGTGCAAAGTAAGCTCCTTTGGCAAAAACAGTAACAGGAACTTCATCAATGGCATCGCAAATTTTTTGGATATATGGAAGAGCAAAGGCAGCGTATTGAGTGGGAGATAAAATGCCAGCCCACGAGTCAAAAACTTGTACTAAATCAGCTCCTGCCTCAATCTGACCTTTGAGATAAACAATGGTACTTTGGGTTATTTTTTCTAAAAGTTGATGAGATAAATTAGGGTCTTTATATAATTGACCTTTAGCTTTGGAGAATGTTTTGGAGCCTCCACCCTCTATCATATACGCAAAGATCGTCCAAGGCGCACCTGCAAAACCAATCAACGGTACACGTCCATTGAGTTCTTTTTTAGTCAATTTGATGGCCTCAATGGTATAAGCAATATCATTGGCTTCTGCAATTTTCAGTGCATTTACATCTTCCAACGTTTGTATCGTTTTAGGGAAATGTGGACCTCTTTTTTCAACCATTTCATAGGGTAAACCCATCGCTTCGGGAATCACCAAAATATCTGAAAAAATAATAGCGGCATCCACTTCTAATTCATCAATGGGTTGAAGGGTGACTTCGCAAGCCAATTCTGGGGTCTCAACGAGTTCTTTAAAACCTGATAAGCTGTTACGCAAGGCACGGTATTGTGGAAGAATACGTCCTGCTTGACGCATTAACCAAACAGGAACTCTTTCTACTTTTTCTCCTTTTGCAGCACGCAAAAAAAGATCATTTTTCAAGGGAGTATTGCTTTTCAATTTCAACTTTGATTTTTGGAATAACATGATTTAAAATATCAGCGGCTGTCTCTGCCATCACGTTGCATTTATTGTCCAAAAGTGGATTGACTTCAACAACTTCTAAACAACAAACTTTGCCTGACTCTATCAGTTGGCTGATAATTTGCTGGCTTTCGGTAGGTGTAATCCCATCTTTAACGGGTGTACCTGTTCCTTTGGAAACAAGATCACAATCCATTGAATCTACGTCATAGGATATATAAATGCAATCACAATTTTGCAAGATTTCGAGTGTCTCATCTATGCATTGAGTAACGCCTTTTTCTCGAATTTCGTCTACCAAAAAGTTTTTAATTTGATATTTTGCCCTCAAATAATCTTCGGGTTTTTCTGTACTTCTGACAGCAAAAAAGACCACATTATCAGGGGTTATTTTGGGTTGAATGCCTCCAATATTTTTGAGTCTTTCCCAATAATCCAACGTTACTTTGTCAATTTTTCGTACTTGACAATCAAGGTTATCCTCGCCTAATGAAACGGCTAAAGGCATTCCGTGCATATTGCCTGAAGGTGTGGTATAAGGTGTATGCAAATCGGCATGGGCATCTATCCAAATGGCTCCAATGGTCTTGTGCGGAAATGCTTTTTTGATTCCTGCAAGGGTTCCTCCTGCTGAAGCGTGGTCTCCAGCTATAACAAGTGGAAAATTATTTTGTTCTAAAACTTGGGTGACAACCTTTGCCGTTTTTTCGTAAATTTTGATGACTCCTCTAATATTTTTTGCCCATTGATTGTGGTTTTCTTTGTACAAAAAATGATTTTCGTCTTCAATAATTTTAATAGGATATTTTTGAAAAAAGGTGTATTCTTTGTTGAGGGCAGCGATGGCAACAGCATCAAATCCTAAACTTGATCCTCTGGTTCCTGCTGCAATTTCAGATGTGTTTTTAATTAGGGTGATTTCTGACACAGATGTAAGCTATTTTATGGGTGTAAAAGCCACAAATTTAGGCGGCTTGAGGTGTTTTTTTACATTTATAGGCATTTTTTAAAGGAAAAGTTGGGTAGGCGACTTTTGGAAAGATTAGAACCATTCAAATTATTTCTAACTCCTTAGCTTTTGTCAAAATATAATTGTGATTTTTACAGTTTATCAAAAAATCATAGTTCCCTTTGAGACTTTGTATCTTATTCAATGACTTACTTTTTGTTCCCCATTTTTCGATTAAGATAGTTGGCACAAAATAGAGACTATAACCGTCCGTTTCTTCCAATGGTTGAATACCAACTACAACATCGGATGTTTTAGGAGATTGAATATAACTTTTAACATCTGATTTATACGTTCTATCTACTCCACCTCTTGTACCACCAGTAAAAGATATACTTTTCCTAGCCGTCTTTACTTGTACCCTAATAATATCTTCTCTATCTTCTTCTTCAATTTTACGAGCAATAATTATATCGTAAGAAGATAGAGGTAAATCAACTAAGGATACATTCTGAAACTTTTTCATTAAGATTCCTACAACAATATGTTCATGGGCAAATCCATCAATAGATGCTTGTTTTCCTCTATCTGCTTTATTTTCATTGACATCTTTCATTTATATCATTTTTTTAGAACAATAACCCAATCTGTATTAATTCTTTCATTCCTCTTAATTTTAATAAAATGCTTAATAATCTCAGAACCAAAGTAAGTCTCTATCTCAAATTTATTTCGTTTTGCAATTTCAATTAAATACTTCCAGCTCTCAAAATTTTGTCCTTTGATGGTATTATTTCCAATCACAATCGCATATCTTCCATTGGGTTTTAAAGTCCTATAAACTTCTTGAATATTTTTTTCCATATCTGCCAAAAACTTGTAAGCAATATAGGCTCTTCTTTTATCTGTCTCAAAAATTGCCTTCAAAACCTTATCTGCTTCTTCAACATTGATCAAATGTAGGTTTTTATAGTCTTTGACGGATACACTTTCTGTACCAATATGTTTTTTCTTTAAAGGAGTCAAACTACCTTTCTCCAATTCAAGCCAATATAATTCTAACTGATGGGTTCTTGGATAATCAACTGCATTTACATAGGGCGGAGATGTCACCGCAAAATCAAAAGATTCATCTTCATATTGAATATCTCTTGCATCAGAAGTAGTTGCTATGTCTGCAATAATGTCTTTAGAAATAAATTTATTAAACTGTTCGATTCTTGATTTATACAACAAAAGATTTTCTACAAACTTGGTCAATGCCATAGTTGGATAAATCTGTTTATTCAGCCTTTTACGAATCACTGTTCTAGTACAATTATTATCCGCATTGGAAACACTTCTAATAATAGAAGAAAAAGTGGCTAAAAAGAAATTTCTCAAATCCTCACTTATATCTAAAGCGGCTATACATTTTTTGATATAAGCCAATTCCAAAATAATTTCTTGATTGAACCAATTATCTCGATAAGGAAAATCAGGAATATATTTGTTTAAGTTTTTGGTAATTTTAAATTTCGTAATTTTCTTGATAAGAAGATTGGTATAAATCTCCAATTCTTCTATATCCAAAGGTGTTGTTTTGACTTTTGCTAAAAAATGAGCGAATGGATCAACATCTACACTTACAGAGTTTCGTCTATGCAACAAAGCTTCTATACTGGTAGTAGCACTTCCTCCAAATGGATCTAAAACAGTGTCACTTTCTTTAGAATATTTTTGAATAAGCCAACGAGGTAATTCAGGAAAAAATTTGGCAGGATACTTATGAATGCCGTGCGTATATCGTGTTTGTTCATAACTAATAAAAAGGAATCTATCTCCTTTATTAATTGGCAAGTCAATAGGAATATCACCATCAACTCTAGTCAATGTTTCTCCAAAGTTATTGGTTACTTCTGAAACATTAATGAGTCGCTTTTGTAGTTTTCTTTTTAAGTTATTATTTTTCTTTACAACCCTATCTTTTATCTGCTCTATTGTCTCATTTGTTATCATTATACAAGCTTTTAGGAATTACTAAATCATTATTATTTTCATCATTCAAGATACAAATAATTTGGCAAATGAACAAGTTTGATAATGATGAATGGTAAATGATAAATGCGGTTCAATTTCGAGTTTTTGGAGCGAAGAGTTGATTTCTTCGTCGTAACGCAGGGTCCCGCTATTCGTTCTTATTGCTGCTGCCTCGCTCTACCGCAAGTCTTTTCGACTTGTGGTCTGAAGCCTACTCACAAACGCAGCAATACCACTGCTATCGGGGCTATTTTGCAAGGTCTCAACACTAATGAAAGTTTTTTGTTTCTTGATAGCTTCATCCTAAAGAATGAAGCAAAAGCTTATTTATTTTGATGAATTTAATTGCAAGCCCTATAGTTATTCTACAAGCTATTGACCTCTTGATCATGAACTTTAAAACTGGAACTATAGGTTATATCATCAACCACCTAGACCCGATAGTAGTGGTATTCGTGTGAAGCGTTGGCTACCCAAAACAAGGCAACACGAATGAGAACGGATAGCGGGAAGACCCGTTACGACGAAGTAACACACGTTCTCTCCTAATCAAAAAAAGGAATAGGATTTTTAGGATTTATGAGATTAAATAGGATTTCAGCTTTTAGCCAAATTCACAAAGTGAACCGAATAATCACCTGTCACTATCACTTGTCACTCACCACTATTACCCTAAATATCCCCTCTCAAAAGTGGCATACTCATACAATGAGAACCACCTCTCGCCCTTGATAATTCATTGGAAGGCAACAAGAGTAAGGTATCTTTCGGCACTAGTTTTTTCAAAGTCTTCTTAATATCCAAGTTCTTGTCTTCTCTATAAAGTTGCTTGAGTTTGTCGATCAAACGAATCGCTCGGATTACTTCAAAACCTTCTTCTATAAAAATCTTGGAGGTCTCTCGATTGCGATCATACCCAACAACCAATCCTTCTTTCAATGCCAATAGATTGCACGCATCCGTCCATTGTTCTCTCAAATCATTGGGATATTTTAAGCCTCCACAATAAATAACTTTTGCTTTCTTTTTGGACTTAAAATCATTTTTGCTAATGTCATCAAAAAGGTCTTCGACATGCTCAAAGGTTTTTTGCTGATACTTTCCTTTGACTTTTCGATTGATAAATTGAACGATTCGGACATCGCTTTCCTCCATACTCTTACGCTCCTCTTTTTCCACCAAGTCAGACACGAGACTATCGGCATATTCTTCCCTTTGTTTTTTCGAGAAAGGCCCAAACATCACCCATACATCTTTTTTGATTTGAGTAAAAACAGTATCAATGTGCATGGTCTCTCGCTGATTGGGAATGATAATCGCCGTTACTTTTTTGACCAGCTTTTTATCAAACAATTTTTTCACCAACTTATTGACCGCATTGGGTGTGGTGCGTTCACTACATCCTATCAATAAATGATCTTTGTGAACCATCATCACATCGCCACCTTCTACCGTTACAATCTGTTGTGCCATTTCTGCTTCATCGTACAAAAAGAAACGATTGTCCTCCGATAATTCAATAATTTTGTCCCATTCGTCTTTATTGAATAAATGATAGTAAGCGATATATTTGAAAAGAATGGATTCTCGTTGACGGACCGTCTTACTGGTTTTACTCAATAAAATATGGTCTTTGATGACGATGCCAATATCTCGTGTAAAAATAAAGTTGGGGATGGGTGGGAAGAGTTGGCGACTGATTCTTTTTTCTCCTTTTTTCTTACCCTTCGCATTGGGTTCAAACTCAATGATGCCTGTAATAAGTGCCTTGACTAATTTTTTGGCAGAAACTTTTTTATATTGCTCTAACCAAACTTCGTCTAAATTTAAAAGCCTTTGGAGTGTCACAAAGTCGATTCGTTCTAACTCGCAAATCGTCGAAACTATTTGTTCTCTTACGCTCTCATCTTCCAAGACTTTTTCCAATAGTTTTTCGACTTCGACTACTTTATCAGAATCCAAAAAATCGGGGCTAGAAGGTTTTGCGTAGGTAGGACGTGGACGATCTCGAAACTCCAAACCAATTTCAACGGCTTCATCTTTTAGCTCATAATCAAACCATGTTTTTAATACATCGGGATCAAGATAAGCTAAGAGAATTTTTTTATAAACATCATACTCCGCTTGCATATTCTTTAGGTCCACAATATCCTCGTACAACCAATCTTGTGCTTTTTTAGGAATCACTTTTCCGATTCCACCATCAGGACTATGTACCAATAAACGCTTGAGCGTTCCAATTTCAGAAGTAACTTTTATATTTGACATAGAAAACTAACTAAGAATAATGTATATGATGGTCATTCGTCATCTGTCACCATCTTATTGAAATAAACTATCTACAAATTCTGCTTTATTGAAGACCTGTAAATGCTGCAACTTCTCCCCTACTCCAATAAATTTGATAGGAATCTTAAACTGGTCGGCGATGGCAATTACGACTCCTCCTTTTGCGGTTCCATCCAACTTAGTAACTGTCAAGGAAGTCACTTCTGTTGCAGCCATAAATTGCTTGGCTTGTTCGATAGCATTTTGACCTGTAGAACCATCTAAAACCAGCATTACCTCATGTGGTCCATCGGGTATAACCTTCTGAACGACTCTTCTAATTTTAGAAAGCTCCTTCATCAAATTGACCTTATTGTGCAAACGACCTGCTGTATCAATAATGGCTACATCAAAATTTCCTTCTACTGCTTTTTCGACGGTTTCATACGCCACAGCAGCAGGATCAGAACCTTGTTCCTTTTTGACAATCGGAATGTCCACTCGCTTTGCCCAAACTTCTAGTTGTTCGATAGCGGCAGCTCTAAAGGTATCGGCAGCTCCCAAGATCACTTCTTTGCCTCTCCACTTCAAACGATTGGATATTTTACCAATTGAGGTGGTTTTTCCGACCCCATTTACCCCTACAACCAATAGTACATACGGCTTATTGGGTCCCAAGTCGGGTACATCAAACCAATCCGCATCAGGCACATTATTTTCCTCCAAAAGTTGAACCATTTCTTCTTTGACCATCACATATACATCATTCGAGTTGACATATTTGTCCTTTGCTACTCTTGCTTCGAGTCGGTCAATAATTTTAATGGTGGTATCTAAGCTCACATCACTAGAAATCAGAGCTTCTTCAATATCATCCAAGATATTAATGTCTACTTGTGATTTTCCTGCAACCGCTTTAGAAATTCTATCGAAAATGTTTCTACTAGATTTTTCTAGCCCTTTATTAAGGTCTTCTTTTACCTCTTTGGCTTCTTCCTTACTACCTCCTGTATCCTTATCACCTCCAGTAAAGGTTTTTTTAAATTTATCGAAAAATCCCATGTTGTTTTGTTATTTAATTTTTAGGGGAGAATGGTTTGTAGTCAATCGTCCATAGTCGATGGTCAATAGTTGCAATTCATTTCGTGAATTTCAGTACACAAATTGAAATCCTATTAATTCCGAATGAATCCTAATAATCCTATTCCTTTTTTAGTTAGGAGAGAACGGTTTTTACTCTTTCATCGTAATGGGTCTCCCCGCTATTCGCTATTATGGTGAAGCTTTGCAAAACCTCTTAGCCTTTCACTTTCACCATAGCCGCTACTATCGGGTCTAGTTGGTTAAGAGAAGTACTTCTTAG
>JAHDBB010000032.1:18859-22618 GCA_020630635.1 Chitinophagales bacterium | reverse complement strand
ACACCTTCTTCTGGCTTGTATTCGTGGAGGCAAAAATAAGGTGCTTTGGGAATTTGTTCGCCTTGTGCAATTAAAAAATCTACAATACCTGTTGCCGTTTCTTCACCAATTTTGACTGAAAGAGCACGTTCAACAAAAGGATTATATTGAGAAGAATGATAGTTGACAAGTAGTATAAATGGACTTAAAAAGTGAAATTTTAATTCTGCTTCATTCCAATCTAATGCATGTTTTTTTAATAGGGTTTGTAGTTGTTGAAGTTGCTTTCTTTTTTCTTCCTCAATGTTTAATCCCTCTGTGTTTAGCCAATCATCTAGTATGGGAAGGCTATCGAATTTTTGTAAATCAAAAGTTTCTTGTACTTCTTGACCTTTCCAATGCTTGAACTTCTTCATAGAAGTTGATTTTAGGATAAACAGGTATTATTTTTCATCTTTCCAAAATGAGTTCAGTTTGTGAAACGTTGTGTCCTAATCGAACTAGCCCCGATAGAAGTGGTATCGCTGTCGAAGCTAAGCCCACAAGTCGAAAAGACTTGCGGTAGAGCCAAGCACAGCGATAAGAACGGATAGCGGGACTTTCCAAGCCGACGAAGCACTCAAACCTTCGCTACTAAAAATGTTAAAATGGAACATCAAAGTCTTTTCCTTCTTCTTGTTGATTATAGGGAGGCGGTGGTGGACTCGCTGCTTGATTGAATGGATTTTCCTCTTGTTGTGTAGTGTTGGGCGGTGGTGGTGGTGTGGATTGAGGAGGCGTATTCATTTGATTCATCTTGGAAGACTTGATGACTGTCTCTAATGGGACGTAACCGTCGATAGAAGCCTCAATGGGTTGATCGGTAAATTTCGCCAAGCTGCTGATAAATCGAGTGCGTATCGTACCAATGGCTCCATGTCGGTGCTTGGCAATAATGACCTCTGCGACACCAGCCGTTGGATTGCCTTGATCGTCTTGGTCAAAGCCATAGTATTCTGGACGATATAAGAAAAGCACCATGTCGGCATCTTGCTCAATGGCTCCTGATTCCCTCAAATCTGATAACATCGGCTTTTTGTCTCCACCTCTGGTTTCCACTGCACGACTCAATTGGGAAAGGGCGATAACTGGAACATTTAACTCTTTGGCAATGCCCTTTAATGATCTGGAAATAGAACTAATCTCTTGTTCACGATTGCCTTTTTTGTCCGAAGTACCCGACATCAATTGAAGATAATCAATGATAATCATCTGAATGTCGTATTGCATTTTGAGACGACGACATTTGGCTCTTAATTCAAAAATATTGATACCAGGTGTGTCATCTATGTAGATAGGCGCACTCGAAAGTTTTTCGACTTTTTTAGTCAGTTGATTCCATACATTATCATCCAATGTTCCCTTTTTGAGCATTTCACCGGGAATGTGTGCTTCTCCTGACATCAAACGATTGACGAGTTGGAGGGCGGACATCTCTAAGGAGAAAATAGCAATGGGCATATTGTGGTCAACGGCTGCATTTCTTCCCAAAGCGAGGGTAAAAGCGGTTTTTCCCATCGCAGGACGAGCCGCAATAATGATAAGGTCGGATCTTTGCCAACCAGCCGTTATACTATCCAACTCTGTAAATCCAGAAGGAATGCCAACGATTCCTTTTTGGTCGCTGTTTCTGGTTTCATCAATCTTCTTCAATGCAGAAGGGACCAAGCTGGTCATTTGCTCAAAATTACGACTGACATTTTGCTCGGTAATTTCAAACAGGCTTTGTTCTGTACGATCTAGAAGATCAAAAACATCGGTGGTATCTTCATAGGCATCTCGAATGACCTGATTGGAAGTGCGAATGAGTTCTCGTAGGATATATTTTTCAGCGACAATATGAGCGTGGTGTTCGATATTGGCGGCGGAGGCTACTCGGTTGGTGAGTTGGGTAAGATAGAAAGGACCGCCTACTTCGGCTAGAATCCCTAGCTTTTTAAGGTTTTCAGTAACGGTTAGTAAGTCAATGGCTTTACTATTGGCAAAAAGTCCTTGTATACACTCATAGATTTTTTGATGAGCTTCTACATAAAAACTTTTGGCTTTGAGGATGTCAATTACCGATGAAATGGCATCTTTATCAATGAGTAAAGCCCCTAAAACAGCTTCTTCGATTTCGACTGCTTGGGGAGGTAACTTATCAAATACGTAATTGGATAAATCACTGCTGCGACGGTTTTTGCGCCCTATGGCATCAATTCTACTTTTGGTAAACTTCTTCTCTGACATATACTACGTAAGGATGGGTTAGGCAAATCTGACTTGGAGGAGTGTGATATAAAACTGGTAGGTTTTAAAGTACTCCGTATCAACATCTTATTCTTTTCTACTTAATCTACTTTTCGAATACCAAATATAGCATATAGTGGATAACTTTTCCTGAAAAATCAACATTTTCTATCAACTATTGTAAGTATTGATTTACAATGAGTTATAAAACTTATAGACAAAATACGCTAACTTATCCACAATTTGCTGTAAATGTGGATAACTTGCCGTTGAATGTGGATAACTTTGTTTTGGTATTTTGTTATTTGATTTTGATGGTCTTATGTATTTGTTTTTTACTATTTTTTGACTCTAAATGACATTTTTTCTTGCTTTTATCCATAGTTATCAACATGTCTTGTGGATAACTTTTGTGTTTTGTGGTTCCTTAAATAAGGACAAACTACTTTGAATTATTGGTACACAAACTTGTATTGATGTGTTTATGTTTAAGCTGTTACTTCTATGGATTTCTGAAAAATGGGTGTTTTGGTCGGGTTTAATAAAAAAATGAGAAAAAAAATACGACTTATTGCAATATTTGATTGATAAAGGGTATAAATTTTTATCTTTACAAAATAATGTGAAATTTTTGTAAAGTCAAGTGGCAAGTTTTAGGGTAAAATATTTAGTACTTTCAAATTTGTCTGGCTCACTGTATAACCAAAGTTAGAAAAACTATGATTCCGTACATTCGATTAGAAAATTTGTTGTTTATTGATATAGAGACAGTGCCTATGGTTCCAAAGTTTGAGGAATTGGACGAAGATTATCAGAAACTTTGGATGCGAAAAGCAAAGTATTTTAGAGAGGATTTGACACCTGAAGAAGCATTTGAAAAAAAGGCAGGCTTGTATGCCGAATTTGCGAAGATTGTATGTATTTCATTGGCGTATCTCCGTCAAGATGATGAACATCAATTTAATCTACGAATGAAGTCGTTTTATGGCGATGATGAAATGACGATTTTAGAAGATTTTAGAGATTTGATAGCGACTTATTTTAATCAGCGTAAATATACTTTTTGTGGACACAATGTCAAGGACTTTGATATTCCTTTTTTGTGTCGTCGTATGATTATCAATGATATGGCTTTGCCTCGTAAGCTGACTTTTGTAGGTGGTAAATCAGGACAATCACCCGTTGTTGATACTTTCCAAATTTGGAGATTTGGGGATTATAAAAATTATACTTCTCTCCGTTTATTAGCCAAATCTCTGAAAATTGATCATCCTTTTGAACCTTTACAAGCTAATCAAGTAAGTGGCATGTATTGGGATGATAAAAATATTGAAGGTATTCGAGATTATTGTCAAAGAGATGTCTTGTCTGTTGCTCAAATTATGTTGAAGTTTAAACGTTTTCCTTTGTTGGAAGAAGAGCATGTGCAGTCAAGTTAAAAAGTCGATGGTCGATAGTCCATAGTTGCGGTTCTGTTTGTGTTTTGGGGATGATGGGACGATTGCGGTTCTG
>JAHDBB010000032.1:12679-18759 GCA_020630635.1 Chitinophagales bacterium | reverse complement strand
GATTGCGGTTCTGGGACGACAAGACATTTGGAATTTTGAGTTGAATAAGTTTTTCGATTATTGAAAGTGTTCGTCCCTTCACGTCACATCGTCATTTTACGTCCCTATTTCTGGAACTAAGAAGTACTTTCCTCGACCAAATAGACCCGATGGTAGTGGTATTGCTGCGTTGTGGATTGGCGTGGGTTGTGGCAAGGCAGCAGCAATGAGAACGGACAGCGGGGAGACCCGTTGCGACGAAGCCATTAGCGTTCTCTCCTAATAAAAAAAATATTAAAATTAATGCTCATCATCTCGTTTATAGGCGGGTAATTGATTGAGTAAGCTTTGTTCAATGCCTAAGCAAAAATGCTTGGGTTTGAGGGTGCGCCATGCCAAATCATTGTAAATCCCTCCATAATGTAAGTAGTTGTAAAGGTGAATTTTGTTCATCTCATCCAATACATGTTGTCTGAAATTGACGGCAACCATCCAGCCTCCGTCGTCTGTAATATCTTCATACCATTCTTCATAATAACAATCATCGGAAAAGTGAAAATTAAGGACGTTTTCGCCAATGAGAATGTATTTATTGATGCCTTTTTTGACCAGATGATTGACCACATTTTGTTTGAGAAAAGAAATATCGTTGTGTAAACAGTCGTTCCATTCTCCCAGCATTTCCAAGATCGCAAATCCTAGATTATATTCTGCATATAGCAACTTGGTGAAAAGGGTAGGAGAACCGATTTCGTCCCATTGAGGATGAATAAAATAGTTGTAAATTTTGGTCGAAAACTCAAATTCGCTGTATTCTCTACCATAAAAAGGGGATTGCTCGTCTTCGGATGCAATGTAATGATCTCGCCAGTTGTAATGAGGTTCTAAATGATGCATAGTCTTTTTGTTTTTGAGGAGAGAACAGTTCCTCTTTCATCGTTATAGGGCTTCCTGCTATCCGTTCTTATTCGTGTGGCTAGGTTTTTCTAAGCCAACACTTCTACACGAATACCACTACTATCAGGTCTAGTTGGTTAAAGTACAAACTTTTAGTTACTGTTTATTTTACGCTAAGGTATTTTAATTGTTTTTCAAAAAATAATTTTTAACGTCTTTATTTTATTCAATTTTTGAAGTATATTTGTATAAACTAAAAAGGGGAACAGATGTTACCTATCCCCCTAATTAGGTTCTTTAAAACCTAACTTTTGTTATTGTTATCCTTATCTTTTTGTTTTTTCTCTAAAGAATCTATCCAATATTTAGAGATGTTAAACAAAAGATTAAGAAGTCCAATAACCATTAAAATTAACTTGTCCATAAAGTTAAAATTTAAAAGGTTAGTAAATAAAGAACAAAAAAAGGGCAAAGCAGATCAGGCTTTAGCCCTTTTTTGTTTTCTTAAAGATACAAATTTGTACTTTTGTTTCATTAAGGTGCCAATCATTTTTATGAAAAAAGCAAATATCATCGGGGCAGGAGTAGCCGGTATTGCAGTGGCGATTCGTTTAGCAGTCAAAGGTTTTGAGGTTTCTGTCTTTGAAGCCAATGATTATGCTGGTGGCAAACTGACTGCTTTTCACCAAGAAGGTTATCGTTTTGATGCAGGGCCTTCCTTATTTACCCTTCCTCAATTGGTCAATGACTTATTTATATTGGCTGGTCGTCATCCCAAAGAATATTTTCAATATCAAAAATTAGAGACCATTTGTCATTATTTTTATGAAGATGGAACTCGAATCAAAGGCTATGCAGACACCGAAAAATTTGCTCAAGAACTTGAAACTCAAACAGGTGTTGAGAAAGCAAAAGTCTTAAAGCATTTAAAAAAAAGTGCTGAATTATATGATTTGACCGCTTCCATTTTTTTAGAACAATCCTTGCATAAACGCAGTACCTTTTTTCAGTTTTCTACTTTCAAAGCCGCCTTACAACTTCATAAGCTCAATGCCTTAGAAAGTATGGCAAATTATAACCAACGTTTTTTTAAAAACGAACAGGTTGCTCAATTGTTTAATCGTTTTGCAACTTATAATGGTTCCGATCCTTATCAAGCTCCCGCCACTTTAAATATCATTCCGCATTTAGAGCATAATATGGGAGCGTATTTTCCCAATGGTGGAATGCATTCTATTACACAAAGTTTGTTACAATTGGCAAAAGAGTTAGGAGTCAAATTTCATTTTAATCATAAGGTTGAAGAAATTGTTATTGAAAAAAATAAGGTCAAAGGGATCAAGGTCAATGACGAATTGCGACCTTCAGAGATTGTGGTGAGCAATATGGATATTTTTCATACTTATCAAAAATTGATGCCTCATATCAAAGCTCCTGAAAAGATTTTGAATCAAGAAAAATCAAGTTCTGGACTTATTTTTTATTGGGGAATGAAATTGAAAACAAAAGAATTAGGCTTACACAACATCTTTTTTAGCCAAAATTATAAGGAAGAATTTGAGCATATTTTTAAGCTAAAAAAAGCCTATGATGATCCGACCATTTATGTACATATTTCCTCTAAATATGAGGCATCAGATGCACCAGCCGATGGCGAAAACTGGTTTGTGATGATTAATGTTCCCAATAATACAGGACAGGATTGGGGGACGATTATCAATCAAAGTCGCCAGCAAATTATTAAAAAGTTGAGCCGTATATTGGGACGAGATATTGCTGATTTTATTGTTTGTGAGTCGATTTTAGACCCTCGAAGTATTGAGTCTAAGACTTCTTCACATTTGGGAGCTTTATATGGAAATAGTTCTAATAATCGAATGGCTGCATTTTTTCGACATGCCAATTTTTCTAGTACGATTGAGAACCTTTACTTCTGTGGAGGAAGTGTACATCCTGGTGGGGGCATTCCTTTGTGTTTATCCTCTGCTAAAATAGTGGGGGAGATGGTAGAACAATGATGAATTATAAATGGTGAATTGTGAATGCAGTTCAGACTAGATTTTTGACCACAAAAGTTTCAAAATAGTAACAAAAGATTTTCTTCGACTTTCTTCATGAAAATATTGTATCTTTGGAAGTGTTGATTTTTTAAACCAAAAATAACCCATGCGAGAACCTGCTTTCCAAAAACGCAATAAAGAAAAGTGGCTACAATATAAAAAAGACCTCAATGAATTGGATGAGGTGACACCTGATGAACAGGCAGACATGTTTATTGAGTTGACAGATGACTTAGCTTATTCTCGCACATTTTATCCTGAAAGCAATACGACTAAGTTTTTGAATAATCTAGCCGTTAAGTTGCATCAAGCTATTTATAAAAATCGGAAAGAAAGAGGCAATCGCATTTTAGATTTTTGGCGAGTCGAATTACCTACCTTATTTTATCATTCTCACCGACAATTGTTGCTTTCTTTTATCATCTTTTCCATTGCGATTGGTGTAGGCGTTTTATCGAGTGCCAATGATGGAACCTTTGTACGATTGATTTTGGGCGATGCTTATGTGAATATGACGCTTGATAATATTGCCAAAGGCGATCCAATGGGGGTATACGGAGATTCTCCTGCCGATGCAATGTTTTTGATGATTACGATCAATAATATTCGAGTATCTTTTATGGCATTTGTGATGGGAGCCCTTTTTTCATTTGGAACAGGTTTGGTTTTATTTTATAATGGTGTCATGTTGGGTGCATTCCAGTATTTTTTTTACGAAAAGGGCTTATTCATTACCTCCTTTTTAGCGATTTGGATACATGGAACTTTGGAGATATCAGCGATTGTAATTGCTGGTTGTGCAGGTTTTGTGATGGGCAATAGCATTTTGTTTCCAGGAACTTATTCTCGATTGGAGTCGTTTAAAAAGGGAGCCAAGCAAGGTCTAAAGATTATCATAGGCTTAGTTCCTGTCTTTATTGCAGCAGGATTTTTAGAAAGTTTTATGACTCGACATTACCAAAATAGTTGGGTTGTCAATTTGAGTATAATTTTATTATCTTTAGGTTTTATCATTGCTTACTTTATTATTTATCCCATTTACCTTAATAATCAATTACCTTATGAACACCACACCAATTCTCAAATTAAGAGAGAATAGACCCTTTACAGATGTCATCTCTGAAACTTTTGCTTTTTTTCGCCAAAATCTCAAACCTCTTAGTCAGCTTTATATCAAAAAAGTCTTACCTTATTTTGTCCTTTCTGTTATTGGTATTGTTGTATTATTTGGAGTAGGAGGCGTTTTATTTATGGATAGTATACTGGGCATTTCAGAACCCGAACTGCCCAGTATCGGATTTATCGTGCTTGGTTCTTTGGGACTATTAGGAGTTATTATTCTTTCTGCATTAGGTTTTGCCGCTTTAGTAGCTTCTACTTTTGAATATATGCGTTTATACGATGAAAATGATGGAGAAGTAGTCATTGATGAAGTATGGGAACGAGCCTCTTCTCAATTGTTGTGGATTTTAGGAGCCTACTTTGGACGCTCCTTTTTATTATCCATCATTGCCATTCCACTAATGGTCCTATTTGTTTACATCAATCTTGGATTTGTTTCATTTATCCTATTATTTCCGATAATTTACCTTTGGAATGGAACCTCCATTATGTTTGCCAGTCATTTTATGGAAGGTATCCCTTTTATGGATAGTATGAAACGATCTTTATATTTGATACGAGACAATTGGTGGAATACCTTTGGATTATGGTTTTTATTAGGACTCATCTTTTCCCTATTTTCAGCAGCCAACCAAATCATTGTCAGTATGTTTTCAAATGTTGGGATCATGCTAGGGCTTGATGGGACAGGATTTGCTTTAATAGGAGTGTTCATAGCCGTTGTTTTTAGTGTTTTAAGTATCCTAATTTCTTATATTTCGTATGCTCTTTATACCATTGCCGAAGGACTTTGGTACTACAGCTTGGTAGAGAAAAAGGAAGCCGTTAGTCTAGAAAATAGAATTGAGTCAATAGGAGGATTTGATGAATAAAGGCTTGCTAATGGTAAATTGTGAATGATGAATTATTAATGTAGTTCATTTCGTGATTTTTTTATGATTTAGATGTTTTAGGAGCGAAGGGTTCCTCTTTCATCGCAATGGAAAGTCCCGCTATTCGTTCTTATCCCCTTCGTAGAGCAAATTCACGAATTTGCTCTACGAAGGGGATACCACTACTATCGGGGCTATTTGGCACAGACACAACGTAAGGTGTATAGCAACCAATACGTTCTACTAAAAATAAACGCTAATGAAAGAATCTTTTAATCTAAGGAAAGTTCGAGATATCGGAGATACGATTTCTGATACTTTTACTTTTATTCGACTCAACGGAGGATCTTTGTTCAAACTTTTATTGTATATCGTTGCACCCTTAGCCTTACTAAGTTCATTAGCAATGGCGGCTTGGCAATATCAGTTTACTCAGTCTTTTGACTTAGAAAATATTATTATTAATCCAGAAGATCCTTTTGAGATTTATCGAGCAATGTTTCAGCCAAGTTTTTTCATTGCCATGTTTTTGCAGATGATTACCTCTTCTATTTTGACCGCTTCTTTGATCGGTTATTTACGTCTCTATGACGAAAAAGATGGAGTGGTCAATGATATAAAAGAAGTTGGAAGTTTTGCCATTAAAAATCTGCTTTGGGTTTTCTTCTTTTCATTAGTATGGACGGTCATGTTGAGTTTTGGATTTTTATTACTATTCATACCAGGCATTTTCTTTGGTATAGCTACTTCCTTATTATTTTATGTGCATTTTATTGAAAAGAAAGGATTCGGAGAAAGTCTCAGTCGTTCGATGGATTTGGTATCGGGCAATTGGTGGGAAACTTTTGGTGTTTGGATTTTACTCTTTTGTGTTTACTCCTTATTGGGTTTGGTTATCCAAATTCCGAATACTATTTTGACAGGAGCTACGACTGCATTGGGTGGAACCACTAGCACACTTGCCATTGTATTACAAGCCATTGGAACGTTCCTTAATTATTTTTTATATACCCTACTTTTGATTGGTGGTGGACTTTGGTATTTTAGTTTAGTTGAAAAGAAAGAGGCAACGAGTCTTGAACGTAAGATCGGTGAAATCGGTGACGGATGGGATGAGAGTATGTTTAGGTAAATTGGTGACTGGTGACGA
>JAHDBB010000032.1:5427-12579 GCA_020630635.1 Chitinophagales bacterium | reverse complement strand
ATACTAAGAAGTCCTGTCCTCAACCAACTAGCCCCGATAGTAGTGGTATGAATGCAAGCGTGTCGGCTGCCTAAAACGTTGGCTGCATTCATAGGAACGGATAGCGGGACTTTCCAATACGACGAAGTATTAAACCCATCGCTCCTAATAAAAAAAAATCTATATTGAACTGCATTTATAATTTATCATTCACCATTTACCATTATCAAATCCTTTCGCTCCAAAAAATAAAAAATCAACCAGATGGAACTATCTTTCGATTAGAAATCGTTTAATAACAGAACTTTTTATTTAACTTATAAAATGTTGGGTGATGAGCAAAGATTCTAATTATGGATGCGTAATTTTTATAGGTCTTATTTTTGTAGTTGTTTTTGGTAAAGAAGTCGTTGGTCTTTTGCAAGTTTGTATCTCTATTCTGTCAATACTTCTGTGTTGTGTGACACCCTTTATTATACTTGGTTGGGGAGGGAGAGGATTCCTGAAGCGTAAAAAATACCAACGTATAGAAGAAGTGAAAATCCAAGCTCAACAACGATTGGAAGACGAAAGACAAGCGTATCTCACTAGTCCACAAGGGATGATTGATACAGAAATAAAGGAGCTTAAAAAGCAAAATAAACGATTGTTGAAAAAGCTAAAAGAACTCGTGACAGATATTGGGGATATTGATAAATGTCTCCATGATATGGAAGCTCTTGATCCAGAAGTAGAACAAAAAATAGCGCAAACCATCAAAATGTTAAAGGGTAAACGCAATGGGTTCCAACAAATCGTGACAGCCAATAAAAAACGGATTAAGTTTTTGAAAAAGAAAGAAAATGAACTGCTTTTATTGGCAAAAATAGAAGCGATTAATCAAAAATATAAGGTCAATGATTTGAGTGATGAATTGGATGAACACCTCTATCTTAAAGTCAAATCAGCTCTAAATGTTGATCAAAATTATACAGATTTTACCTGCGAAATTATCACTAAAATTGAAATGACGGACGATTCACAAGAACTGGAAAAAATTCTTAAATTGATCGAAGAGACAACAGATAACACAAAGGTTGGATGAGCTTCATTCGACCTTTACGATAACTTTTCCAATCGACTGTCGAGAAGCCAAATATTCAATTGCTTGTGGCAATTCTTCAAACTCAAAAACTTTTCCGACTGTTGGATTTAAAATTCCTTGCTCCGCCAATTCGACCACCTTCTCCAATACTCGTTGAAATACTTTGGGACGATTATCTGCAATCCGCAACATATTGACACCAATCAATGATTTGGAATGACTGATGAAAAAAACAGGGTGATAAATGCCAAAAGACCACAAAAATTTCATCTTACTAAAGAGGTTATTGGCATTGGTCAATTCAGAAGCTCCAAATGAAATCATCCGACCACCTGATCCCAAAAGTTTCATGCCTTTTTTCAAATAAGGTCCGCCAATGGGATCAAAAATAACATCCAATCCAGCGTCTCCAATATTGCGTTGGATGACTTCAAAAAAATCCTCATTTCTATAATCAATTGGATGATGTACCCCTTGCGTTTGTAAGTAATCCAATTTATGAGAAGAAGCCGTTCCATAAATTTCACACTTTCGCCATTTTGCTAATTGCACCAAAGCCGTTCCCACGCCTCCTGCTGCTGCATGTACTAACACTTTGTCGCCTTCATGCAAGCGAGTCATTTCTTCTGTACAATAATAGGCGGTACAATATTGGGTACTCAAAGCAAGGGCTTTTCCCAATTCCAAGTCTTCTGAAATCTTGGCAACTGCTGCACTTTTGGTCACGGCATATTCTGCATATCCGCCAAATCGAGTCAAGGCAGTCACTCTATCGCCGACCGCTACATTTGTTACATTTATACCTTTAGCTTCAATTCTTCCTACCACATCGTATCCAATGATGGTGGGTAGTGGAGGACAATCTCGATACAAGCCTTTCATGGCCATGACATCGGCAAAGTTTAAACCAAATCCTTCCACTTTTATTTGTACCTCATCCGTTTGAAAAATAGGTTTTTCTACTTCTCGAATTTCAAAGGCTTTGGGAGCTTGATCATGTCGTATTAAGAAATGTGCTTTCATTTTTGTTGTTATTTTTTATAAGGAGAGAACGGTTCTTCTTTCATCGCAACAGGTCTCCCCGCTATCCGTTCTTATTCGTGTTGCCAAGTTTTGTGAAGCCAACGCTACCGACACGAATACCACTCCTATCGGGTCTACTTGGTTGAGGAGGCAACCTCTCGTAAACGCATTATTTTATTAAAAAAACGATATTTATAAGCCTTCATGTAGTTGAAATGATATATTTGAAAATAAAGTATGCTTTAAAAATGAAAATGTCTTATTTTTTGCAATTAAATTTTTTTTTGTGAAAAAGTGAATTATAGTGAAAAAAATGAAGATTTGTAAGATGTCGTTAATCAGACAAAAAAGTAGAGATAAAATTCGAGAAAGCTCAATATAGCGTCTTTAAGCCTGTTCTTTTACCTAATTTTGGTTCCACACACAAAGATATAATTTGATACAACAAAGTTATATATAACTAAACTAAATTTTTTGATGAGAAAAGAAATACTTTTAGCATGTAGTCTTGTTCTATTTTGTTTCCTTTTTATAGGACTCTCCGCTCAAGACAACTCAAAATCCAATCGTTCATTAAAACAAAATGCCAATCAACAAAGAACAGGAACTGGTATTTTTAAAGATGGGAACGAATTAAAAAGATGTAGTACAGACGAGTATTACCAACAGCGTTTATTGTTAGAACCTGAACTATTAGAACTTGCCAATAAACTCAAAAATCAACCAATCAATGATGATCTAGAAAAGGTGATCGCTTGTGATGGAAGCAATACAGTTATGATCCCAATTGCTTTTCACTTTGACAATTCTTTTTCTTGTGCAGATGCAGCTTGTATTCAACAAAAAATACAGGATCAATTAGATGCTATAAATGTAGCTTTTGGTGACAATACAGGTTCGACCAATGCACCAAATTGTCCGGCAGCATATCCTGATATTTCGACAGGAACTTGCATTACCTTTTACTTAGCACAACCACCAGCTTGTTCTGGTTTAGATCCTGCTTGTGATGCCCCGATTACCATTGGAGAATTTCAAGGAGGATATAGTGGAGGTGGAAATGGAGCAGGAGCTTGTTGGGATGATTATCTAAATGTTTTTGTTCAAAGTCCTCAAGCAGGAAACTTAGGAGTTTCAGATCAGATACCAGATGTATTGCCACCAGATGGACCAGGAGAAGGTGTGACTGTTGGTTCTCCCTATTTTGGAGGAGATGGTGGTCCATGTGGTACTATAGATACAGATGGGACTTACAATTTAGGTGCAACCCTTATTCACGAAATTGGTCACTACTTAGGATTGTTCCATACCTTTCAAGGTGGTTGTGGAGATGAACCCAACAACACCTATAATGGAACCCCTATAAATGTAGATGATACAGCACCACAACAAGGTCAATATTTTGGATGTCCAACAGGTTGTGTGGCTAGTGGTTGTGGTGGAAGCCAACAGACAGCCAATTTTATGAATTATACAGATGATGCTTGTATGGACTTGTTTACAGAAGATCAAGCATTTGCGATGAATACAGTAGCCAATGGGTTATTTGGTGATCTTAACATTCCACCAGCTTTACCAACAGCTAATTTGGCTACGAACTGTAATGAAACTTGTATTACAACTTGTCCTGCTATAGCGACTTCTTTATATAGTGAAACAGAAGAAGTTTGTGCCATTTCTACTACTGATTTTACTTTGCCGACAACTTATACCGGTTTGACACTAGATGATCCAGCAGGGGCAACTTATACTTGGAGTACAGGAGGGTATTTAGGAGCAGGGGGTACAGCTATTACAGGTACAACTTATCCCATTACCAATCCAGCAGGTTGTGCGCCTTCTATGGAAGTGCTGTATCTAAATGTTGGATGTACATCAGATAACACTGTACAGATTGATGGAGGTACACATACCTTAACTATTTATCCAGATGCAAGTCAATTAGTCGTGACGGATTTGGTTACATTTACAGATGGCGATTGTGCAGGACCTACTTGGGTAGTTACACCTGGATGTGAGGCTTATGTTACTGTCACTCAAAATGGAGGACCGACTTTTCCTGTAGCGACAGGTTCAGGAAATGTGGATTATGATGTAACCTTAAATTATCCAACAGCTTGTTGTGAAATACCAGGAGGAGAAATCATCTTGGAAGGTACAATCGGTATGACTGTTTTGAATGATGGCAATGCAGCTCAAACTTGTCAAGATAATCCAGGACCAAACAACGATCAACCTGGCGTACACATAATTACTTTTAATATTCCTACAGCTCAAAATGCTACAGATATAAATGGAACTGGATTAGGAAGTATTAAAGAAGTTTGTTTAGATATAACAGTTGATGAGCCAGCAGCCGTTAATATTACTTTTGACAGTCCTGATTGTGCTAGTGGTGAGTGGGAAGACCTTTGGTTAGGAACTGCCTTTACAGGAGGAACCAATAGTGGACCTGTTAATCTTTGTTTTACAGCAGGAACAGCGAATGGAGAATTTGATGGTACTTTTGATGGAGATGGAAATGCCGATGGTACAGGAACCTTTGAGAATTGTTTAATCAATGGAAATACCTTTACTCTTTATATTGCCAATTATGGATGTTATGGTGCTATAGGGCAAACAGGTGATGGAGTGATTAATTCAGCTACTGTTACTTTTTGCGATGGATTTGAGCCACCTATGCCAGGACTTTGTGATTTTACGGCTACAGCCGCTTATTTATGTAGTGTATGTACAGACTGTAATGATTCTAATTGTACGACTATGATAATGTGTGATGATATGGACCCTTGTACAGAAAATGATATGCAATCTGTCTTGATTTCTGATAACAATACAACTTGTGGTCCTTGTATGGGTACACCCATTACTCCCCCAATCTGTAATACGGCAGAAGTTTGTGATGGAGCAGGTAATATTACAACCGAACAATACAATACGACTACTTGTACTTGTGAGACGATGATGGTAACCCCACCAACTTGTAATACGACAGAGGTCTGTGATGGAGCAGGCAATATTACAATTGAGCAATATAATAATACAACTTGTAGTTGTGAAACAATACCCGTAACTCCACCGACTTGTAATACAGCAGAGGTTTGTGATGGAGCAGGTAATATTACAACCGAACAATATGATGATGCGTCTTGTGCTTGCATTACTATTCCAGTAACATCGCCTACTTGTAATACGAACGTTTTTTGTGATGGAGCAGGCAATTTAACGACAGAACAATATGATAATGCGTCTTGTGGATGTATTACTATAAATGTAACGCCTCCAACTTGTAACACCAATGTAATATGTGATGGTTCTGGTAATTTAACAACCGAACAATATGATAATGCTTCTTGTGGATGTATTACTATAAATGTAACACCACCAACCTGTAACATAACAGAGGTCTGTGATGGAGCAGGCAATATCACAACGGAACAATACAATGCAACAACTTGTAGTTGTGAAATAATACCCGTAACTCCACCAACTTGTAATACAGCAGTAGTTTGTGATGGTTCTGGCAATTTGACAACCGAACAATATGATGCAGCGTCTTGTGGCTGTATTACGGTTCCTGTAACCTCTCCAACTTGTAATACTTTAGAAGTTTGTGATGGATCAGGCAATATTACGACAGAACAATACGATAATGCTTCGTGTTCTTGTGTCACAGTAAATGTAACGCCTCCAACTTGTAACACATCAGTAGTTTGTGATGGAGCAGGCAATTTGACAACCGAACAATATGATGCAGCGTCTTGTGGTTGTATAACGATTCCTGTGACACCACCAACTTGTAATACAGCAGTAGTTTGTGATGGTTTAGGCAATTTAACGACCGAACAATATGATAATGCCTCTTGTAGTTGTATCACTGTTCCTGTAACTCCACCAACTTGTAATACAACGGTAGTTTGCGATGGAACGGGCAATTTGACAACGGAACAATATGATGATGCTTCTTGTGGTTGTATAACGATTCCTGTTACCCCTCCAACTTGTAATACAACAGTCGTTTGTGATGGTTCAGGTAATTTAACGACCGAACAATATGATAATGCTTCTTGTGCTTGTATCACCATTCCTGTAACTCCCCCAACTTGTAATACGACAGTCGTTTGTGATGGCTCAGGCAATTTAACAACGGAACAATATGACAATGCTTCTTGTGGCTGTATCACTGTAAATGTAACTCCACCAACTTGTAATACAGCAGTCGTTTGTGATGGGTCAGGTAATTTAACGACCGAACAATATGATAATGCTTCTTGTGCTTGTATCACTGTTCCTGTAACTCCACCAACTTGTAATACCAGTATTATTTGTGATGGCTCAGGTAATTTAACAACGGAACAATATGATAATGCTTCTTGTGCTTGTATTACTATTCCAGTTACGCCGCCAACTTGTAATACAACAGTTGTTTGTGATGGGTCAGGTAATTTGACAATAGAACAATATAATGGAACTACTTGCGTATGTGAAACCATCCCAGTTACACCACCAACTTGTAATACAACGGTTATTTGTGATGGTTTTGGTAATTTAACAACGGAACAATATGATA
Source organism: Chitinophagales bacterium (assembly GCA_020630635.1). Classification (GTDB taxonomy): domain Bacteria; phylum Bacteroidota; class Bacteroidia; order Chitinophagales; family UBA2359; genus JAHDBB01. Next base: position 5,923 of record JAHDBB010000032.1, on the reverse strand, counting down.
ATGCTTCGTGTGGCTGTATTACCGTCAATGTTACACCGCCAACTTGTAATACAGCAGTCGTTTGTGATGGGGCAGGTAATTTGACCACCGAACAATATGACGATGCTTCTTGTGGCTGTATTACCGTCAGTGTTACACCGCCTACTTGTAACACCAATGTATTATGTGATGGTTCTGGCAATTTGACAACCGAGCAATATGATAATGCTTCTTGTGGCTGTATTACCATTAATGTAACTCCCCCAACTTGCAATACAACAGCAGTTTGTGATGGAGCAGGTAATTTAACAACGGAACAATATAATGGAACTACTTGTGTATGTGAAACGATACCTGTAACTCCCCCAACTTGTAATACGTCAGTCGTTTGTGATGGGGCAGGTAATTTAACAACCGAACAATATGATGATGCTTCTTGTGGTTGTATCACCGTTTCTGTTACACCTCCGACTTGTAATACGTCAGTCGTTTGTGATGGAGCGGGTAATTTAACAAC
>JAHDBB010000032.1:3831-5327 GCA_020630635.1 Chitinophagales bacterium | reverse complement strand
CCTCCGACTTGTAATACGTCAGTCGTTTGTGATGGAGCGGGTAATTTAACAACGGAACAATATGATAATGCTTCTTGTGGCTGTATCATCATCCCTGTTACGCCACCAACTTGTAATACGACAGTTGTATGTGATGGAGCAGGCAATTTAATGACCGAACAATATGATGATGCTTCTTGTGGATGCATTACTGTATCAGTGACTCCTCCAACTTGTGATCCTAATTGTGAGACTTATAATGTGACAAGCTGTAGTTGTGAAGCTGTAGTTGGTCCAACTTGTAATACTACAGAAATTTGTGACGGAGCAGGTAATATTACAACAGAAGAATATAATTCAACAACTTGTTCTTGTGAAGTGGTACCTGTGACTCCACCAACTTGTAATACAATGGTGGTATGTGATGGTGCAGGCAATCTGACAATGGAACAATATGATGATGCTTCGTGTGGTTGTATCACAATACCTGTAACCTCTCCAACTTGTAACACGACAGTAATTTGTGATGGTTTAGGCAATTTAACAACCGAACAATATGACGATGCTTCTTGTAGCTGTATTACTATTAATGTGACTCCATCAACTTGTGATATGACAGTTGTATGTGATGGAGCAGGTAATCTGACAACGGAACAATATGATAATGTTTCTTGCAGTTGCATAACGGTTCCTGCTCCACAGCCTTCTTGTGACCCCACTTGTGAAATATATGATGATGCAACTTGTAGTTGTCTTCCATTAGATGGATCAAGCTGTAATACAACCATTGTATGTGATGGGGCAGGTAATTTGACAACCGAACAATATGATGAGGTGGCTTGTGAATGTATTGTGGTACCTGTGACTCCCCCAACTTGTAATACAAATGTATTTTGTGATGGAGTCGGCAATTTAACAACCGAGCAATATGATGATGCTTCTTGTGGCTGTATTATTATTCCTGTGACTCCCCCAACTTGTAATATAAATGTGGTATGTGATGGTGCAGGCAATTTAACAACCGAACAATACGATGATGCTTCTTGCGGTTGTGTTACTGTTCCTGTGACTTCTCCAACTTGTAACACAAATGTGGTTTGTGATGGAGCAGGCAATTTAACAACTGAACAGTATGATGATGCTTCTTGTGGTTGTATTACGATTCCTGTAACTCCTCCAACCTGTGATATGACAGTTTTATGTGATGGGGCAGGTAATTTAACAACCGAACAATATGATAATGCTTCTTGTGGATGTATTACTGTTTCAATAAGTCCTCCAACTTGTAATACAAATGTGTTTTGTGATGGAGCAGGCAATTTAACAACCGAGCAATATGATGATGTCTCTTGTAGTTGTGTTACAATTTCTGTTACGCCACCGACTTGTAATACAGCGGTTGTTTGTGATGGAGTAGGCAATTTGACAACCGAACAGTATGATAATGCTTCTTGTGGTTGTATCACCGTTTCAGTGACTCCCCCGACTTGTAATACAGCGGTTGTTTGTGATGGAGC
>JAHDBB010000032.1:0-3731 GCA_020630635.1 Chitinophagales bacterium | reverse complement strand
GAACAATATGATAATGCTTCTTGTGGATGTATTACGGTTTCAGTAAGTCCTCCAACTTGTAATACAGCAGTTGTTTGTGATGGATCAGGCAATTTGACAACGGAACAATATGATAATGCTTCTTGTGGTTGTATCACCGTTCCTGTGACTCCTCCAACCTGTAATACAGCAGTGGTTTGTGATGGATCAGGGAATCTAACAACGGAACAATATAATGATGCTTCTTGTGGTTGCATCACTGTTTCGGTGACTCCACCAACCTGTAATACAGCGGTTGTTTGTGATGGTTTAGGTAATTTAACAACCGAACAATATGATAATGCTTCTTGTGGTTGTATCACTGTTCCTGTAACTCCACCAACTTGTAATACAACAGTCGTTTGTGATGGGACAGGAAACTTAACAACTGAACAGTATGATGATGCTTCTTGTGGTTGTATTACGGTAAATGTGACACCTCCAAGTTGTGATCCTAATTGTGAAACATATGATATAACTACTTGTAGTTGTGAAGCCATTGTAGGAGTGACTTGTAACACCAATATCGTTTGTGATGGAGCAGGGAATTCAACAACGGAGCAATATGATGCAACAACTTGTAGTTGTTTAACTATTTCAGTTCCTCCCCCAACTTGTAATACCAATGTCTTTTGTGATGGTTTAGGTAATTTGACAACGGAACAATATGATGATGCCTCTTGTGGTTGTATTACGATTCCTGTTGCACCACCTACTTGTAATACCTCAGTCGTTTGTGATGGCGCAGGTAATTTGACAACAGAACAATACGATGATGCTTCTTGTGGTTGTGTGACGGTTTCTGTTGCTCCACCAACCTGTGATGTGAGCATCATTTGTGATGGAATAGGTAACTTAACTACTGAAAGTTATAATAGTACGACTTGTAGTTGTGAAGTCGTTTCAGTGACTCCACCAATCTGTAGTACAGCAGTTGTATGTGATGGTTTAGGTAATTTGACAACGGAACAATATGATGATGTTTCTTGTGGTTGTATTACCATTCCTGTATCGCCTCCAAGTTGTAACACGGCAATTGTATGTGATGGAGCTGGTACTTTAACCACCGAACAATATGATGCTGCTTCTTGCGGTTGCATGACGATAACACTACCACAGCCAGTTTGTGATGAAGATGTTTGTACCAATGGAGGTACTTATGCCTGGAATCCCAATATTTGTGATTGTGTATTGGATGAGATCACTATTAATGGTTGTACCAATTCAATGGCAGATAATTACAATCCCAATGCCAACTGTGATGACCAATCTTGTATTATTCAAGGCATTAACATTGCCATTACAGACCCTTGTGATTGTGCCAATATAACTAATGTAGATATAGACAATGATGGTACTTATGATTATGTGGTAGATACCATCACCATTACAGGACCGCCTAATCAAAATTGGACGGTTTCAGCCAGTGGAGATGCATTAGATGCCAATGGCAATCCTTTATCAACAGGAATAAGTATAATAGAAACTTCATCTGGTGTTTACCAAATAGCTGTCTATTATCCAGCAGATGGTTCTGGCTTTGGAACTCTTAGTTTTATGGATGGAAATGGAAACACAACAGGTATTACCAAAAATGACGGAGAAGGTTGTGATTGTCGTCCAGTTCCTGTATGTGACGCTTCGGGATACAGTGCTGACCCTCTTGATATTTGTTCTTCTACTGCTTTTACTTTAGGATACAATAGTGGAGGAGCTTGTGCAACAGCAGTTTCTGGATTAACAGATGTGACAGGAGATGGCATTGATGATTTCTTCTGTTCAGGATTTGTTGCATTAGCTAATTCAGGAAGCGGAACTTTGATAGATGCTTTTGATAGTACTACAATGGTTTCATCAGTTGATTCAAGTGTTATAGATGACTGGAATAATAATACAGGAACTCCTTACATTGTTGGATTGGACTTTGGAACTTTTGATTGTAATGATGTTTGTGGAACAGGAATTGACTTTGATGGACTTATTAATCAAACTTGTAATCCTGTTAGTATAGATGTCGTCATTGCACCTATATTTTTAGTGTATGATGGAGCTGATGGTTCAACCATTTTAGGCTTTTCTCTTATCAATGAAGATTGTCCAAGAGAGCTGGTAACCATTACAGTTTATCCAAACCTTCAAGTGGTGACCAATGGTGATGCAACTTGTGGGACCTTACAAGCTGATCTAACAACAGAAGATGGTAATATTTGTGATACTCAATCGCTCGCCTGTATGACTAATGGAGAAACATTAAATGCAGATTTTTCAGCTAGTGTGATAGACCCATTAGGATGTGCTAACTTGGTCGCAACTGCTACTTGTGCTAACTGTGTTTGTGAAGGGATGATTATGGGTACTGTTACAGGAGATGTAGATTGTAATGGCTCGATTGGTGAGCCTCTAAGTGGTGTAACGATAGAATTACAAGATGGTATCTGTACATCAGGCGTTGATTGTCCTACGACGATTACAGATGCCAATGGTTTATACGAATTTCCCAATACTACTTGTGGGGTTTATGATGTCTTTTTGATTGATTCTAGCTTACCTTGTCCTCAGAATGGTACACCGATCAATCCTATATTGGGCGTAACAATTGGTGGTGATGAGGAGATTGTGGTTGAAAACTTTAATTATTCTGCTTGTGTTAATCCAAATTTTGTGGAATGTGTGACGATTGCAAGAGTATGTGAAGGAAATGCACTTTATGCTACTTTGGATCAAACCAATAATCCACCGATGCCGCTTGAAGCGCAAGCTAGTTGGACATTTGATTGGTATGTTGATGGTATTTGGAGTGCCACAGTGGTAGGACAGCCCTATTATTCACCGACAGTTGAGGGTAATTATACCGTTGTGATTACAGACCCCATCAACTGTCTCTATTGGGAAAATATAGCACCATGTGAATCGCCTTTTCCTGTAGAAGATATTATTGACTGCCAAGATTGTGGAAAATAGCAAAGAGTTCTGTAATAAGACGTTTTTGACCGCAATGACCTAGCCCCGATAGAAGTGGTATTGCCTGTTTAGTGATAGGCAAATATTGGCAGCAAAGCACAGGCAATAATAACGGATAGCGGGACTTTCCATTGCGACGAAGCGTTCAAACATTCGCTCCAAAAAGCTTATAAATTGACAAGAAGTCTAAAATGTCTAGACTTTAGGTGATGACTAATATAGGATTTGGAGCATAATAAAATGGTCAGAATAACACATTCCTAAAAATCTTTGTTTTTAGATTTATCAAAAAATAACCCTCAATTGCTGTACAGTGATTGGGGGTTTGATATATAAAATTCTCGCTTTTTCTGTCTTATAAACTACATGAAATGATTGGCGAGGTAAGATGCTGTTAAATTTTTATTAAAAAATCACCAGCTTTTTCTTACCTTTACGCATCTTTTATAAGCTGGAAAAGCCAACTATTATAAAAATCTTTAAAATTAATAATTTTAGGAGCAAACGGTCTATTACTTCGTCGTAGTAGAAAGTCCTGCTATCCATTCTTATCACCAAGCCAATCAGTTCTTTATCCAACCCAATTGGTGATACCATTACTATCAGGGCTATTGGTCCGCAGTAACAACCTCTATCTTCTTGATTTTAAAGACTTTGTCGTAAAAATATTCAATTAAATCTAAAATATATGAAAAAAAATTACATCCTAACATTGCTTTGTTGTTGGTTGTGCATTTCTCTTTCCGCACAAA
>JAHDBB010000630.1 GCA_020630635.1 Chitinophagales bacterium | reverse complement strand
TAGGCTAATTGGGATGGTCCTAAGATAGCTTTGTTTTTAATCCAAGCATCAAAATCGGTGATTTGGACGACTCCATCTAAGGTAAAATCCGATACATCGTAGACATTGATTTGAGCAGGATTGGTTTCCCAAAGATCGTAGTCTGTCACTTGTATCACAAAATCTTGGGTGTTGTCTCCTGCCAACATAGCCGCAAATCCATCATCTAAACCTGCTTGTTTATCATTCAAGGCACGGCTTTCACTTGGTGTAAAATTGTAGGACATTTCGGTATCAAAATCTACTGGATCGGCACTCATTACATCTAAATGATTTCGGTGACGAATGATGACATAATAGCTTTCATCTGTATCCAACGAAAAGGTTAAATCTGAATCTCCGTCTAAGTCTTTGACTTGTCCATTGGACATTAATAAAGCAGCTTTTTTAGCAACTGTCGTCGTATTGTCTAAACCTGTTCGGATTTCTACTAATACCCAATCAACGGTTTCATTGGAAAAGTTAGAGACGCTTTCATTGCCATCATAATTGTAAGGGGCAGCATCGTAAGGCTGATCGTTGGGTAATAAATCTGCCTCTTGTAAATTGGTTTTCATTGTGCCATCGCCAATATAAGCTCCTTCTAAAAAGACTCGTAAACTAAAGCTGCTTTCTCCTGTCGTACTGCATGATTCCACAACGATTTCTTCCGTCAATTCTACAATACAGTCATTGTATTCTACGGTGTAGCTGATGTCATAGGTTCCTGCTCCTGCATCGGCTGGATCAAAGGTGGCGATACCATCATTGCTTGATCCATTGCTAATACCTGCCCCTGAAAAATTACCTGTGATACCAATTTCGGGTTCGGGCATTAAGTTGGGATTTTCTTCTTCGATAGGACCATCGGCACCATCTGGACTAGAACCACAAGCATTACCATCATTATTAGCATCTTGTGCTTCAAAAGGTTGAGCTGCTACTAAGATATTGCCTTGTCCATCTCGTATTTCATAAGAACCATCTTGTCCTTGATTGAAACAAGAGCTGCTTTGTAAACCATCTCCATATGCATCTATCATCACGACTCTAAATGGTCCTTCATTGATTTGTACATCATAGGAGAAAAGCTCTGTTCCATTTTCTAAGCCAGGATTTTGTGGACCAGTAAAGCCGACTAATTCATTGGTAACATTGTACACTTCTATTCCAATATCTGTATGTCCATAATTATCTCCCACTACTTCTACTACAATAATACCCATATTACCTGGTCCTGTTCCTTCTAGTTGAATATCGTCATCGCATTCTAAAATGCTGTTGGGTAAACCGTCTATACTCAACGACGGATTATACAAAGGATTGGAAACACAAACACCATCTTCACATAAATCCAATGTACAAGGATCGCCATCATCACAGTCTCCACAATCATTTTCTTCAATTCGTAAATTGACATTGGAAATATCAAAAAAGATATTGTTTGAGCAAGCCACTTTGATACGGACTTGATTGTCTATTTCATCGGGAACAGTGATTGTTTTAGAACCATCATTGGTTGTTCCTTCTGCTAAAGTTATTGGAAAAGTAAAGCCTCCATCTAAGGACATTAAAATATCGACTTCATCACAATTGACAGGTGAGTTGGTCGTATTGGCTACGTCCCAAGTAATGGTCTGGGTACTTCCTACTTGCCACAATTCGTTGGTGTTGGGACTTGTCACTAAAAATGGTCCGATAGAACTGTGCGTTGTGACAATCATATCATCTTCATCGGTACAACCAAAAGCTTCATTGTTGTCTCTGACTGTGAATCTAAAATTGAAAGTTCGACCTTGATTGGTTAAAACTTCCCAAGTATTGCTTAGGTTGGTGGCAATGTAGCCGACAGATGGAATTGTTCTTTCTGGTGAAGTAGTGGGATCAAGTGAACGGAAGTTGGGGCCTTCATCGCTTCCTGCTATGGGTGGTTGTGGCGAAATATCATTGTCCATTTGTTCCCAACAATAGGTTAAAGGATCACCGTCTGCATCCGAAGCGGTTCCGACTAAAGTAAAAGGCGTAGAATGTGGAATGCTGTAATTTAATCCTGCATTGGCATTGGGTGACGTGTTGTTGGTCGAAATGATGTCGGCACAGTTGTCGCCTGGTCCTGCTAAAAAGTCGGCAACTTCTTCTAAGCTGATGGCATGAAAATAGTCATCGGAATTGGGCTGTACATTGTCGGGATTACACAAACCTGCATACCCCATAATCGTCGAACCACTTCCTGGTTCCATGGCTGTCGCATTGTTTCGATTTCCGCCTCCACAAGATCCTGCACTCGTATTAAAAGTGTGGTTGGCTCCAAATTGGTGTCCGATTTCGTGGGCAACAAAATCTACGGCAAATACATCCCCTATTGGATTGGGTAAGCCTGTTACGCCTCTCGCTTTATTGGCATTGCTGCAAACGCTTCCGAAGTTCGCAATTCCTCCTTCTCCTGTGGTAAAAACATGTCCAATATCGTAGTTGGAAGAACCGATGATGCTTTGAATAGTGGATTGGTTTTCTTGCATCATCCCTACCAAATCGTTGTTATTATAAGGGTCTGTATTGGGATTGCTAAAGATGATTTCATCGTTGTCAGCAATCAATTCAAAGGTAATCCCAAAGTCTCGTTCATAAATGCCTGTTACTCGGTTGAGGATGGTATTGATGGCAGAAAGGGCTTGACTGGTTCCTCCATGATATTGTGTATATTCACCCGTTGCAGCGATGGCGATTTCATATGAAAGTAGCTCACAATCCCCTGCGAGGCTTTTATCTGAAGGACTATTTTTTTCGCTGATATGTTCTTCGACTGCTGCCATACATTGCCAGTCACTTTCTAAAGTATAATCCTCTTTTTTATAAAGCATATAATGCTCTGTATCATTGAGACTATAAGGGTCGATATAGATGCTACCTTGTGGATGGTAAATCATCGCATGAAAGCCTTGTAGCGTATAATCTAACCGTACTTTGACTTGTGGATTGTCTATTTGATAGCCTGTATAGGTTTTGATTTTAGGATACTTGGCAGCCAAATCTGGAGCCATAATTGGGGCTTCTACAATTTTAAAGTCTGCTATATATCGTTCATTGATGGGGATGGGAAGAATGACCGCATTTTGTTTGTATTGGTCGCTAAAACGTAAGGGTGCTTCGTTTAAAAGGTTTTCTAATTGTGATAAGTCAAGTTGAAAACTGCTATATTGGGTGGGAATGATCGCTCGTTCTCCTTTTTGTGGGATATTTTTATCTTGGATGCTTTGCCATAAGTTGGATTGGGCATTTAGGGAAAATGTATATAATAGGATGCCTATTAGGCTGAGAGTTTTTAAGGTTGCTTTTAGTAACTCAATCATGATGATGTTTTTTTTGCGAAGATAATGTTCTGTCTATCAGGCTGCAATGTAAAACATCTGTTTTGTCTTTCAAAAACTAAATTCATATAAATCTTACTCACTTATGTATTTTGAGTGACGGGTGGCGTTTTTACTTCATTCTCAGTAAAGTCTTTTTTCTTTTTGGGAGCGAAAGATTGGGAGCTTCGTCGTTATAGAATGTCCCGCTATCCGTTATTATCCCTATCGTAGAGCAAATTCGTGAATTTGCTCTACGATAGGGATACCACTTCTATCGGGGCTAGTTGGGGAAGGATATTATTCCTATTCCAGAATAAAAAGGTATATTCACCAAAAACTTAAAAATGAC
>JAHDBB010000629.1 GCA_020630635.1 Chitinophagales bacterium | reverse complement strand
CTATCGACTATCGACTATCGACTATCGACTATCGACTATCGACTATCGACCAAACAAAACGTCCTCTGTTTGTCACTTAACTAAAAAACCTCAAAGATAGGTATAAAAAAAGAATCTCAATTACGTATATTGAAGACAATAATTTTTTGAGTCCAATTTATGAAATCAAATCTCTTTATCTATATTCTATTGTTCGTTGCCCTCATAGTTGGTAACTTGATACTCTCACCTATCTTTCTCAAAGAATATCGCCTCTTTCAATTTTGTGTTTATTCACTCTTTCTTCTCTTTTTCATAATCTCTAATTTTCGTTATCAACTCATTCCTTCTTTTAAAAAACAATCCTTACTTGAAAAAAGCTTCAGTCTTTTACTCTTTTGGAGTTTCTGTTCCATCTTTTGGGCGACCCACAAAGGGATGGCTGTTTATTCGACTCAAAACTTATTGATTGTTTACCTTTTTTACTTTGTTTTTAAAAAATATTTTTTGAGTAATCGTCAAAAGTTCTGGCAAATGTTGCTGCCTTTTACAAGTATCCTAACAGTTGTCGTTTTAGGACATACCCTTTATCAATTTTGGGACATCAAAACCAGTACCATTGAAACCATTGGAGGCATCTATCCCAAGAATCTATATGATTTTATGGGCTTAGTCGGACACAAAAATACGGTAGCAGCCCTTTTATTTCTATTAATTCCCTTCAATATAGTCGCTTTTATACAATCTAATAGAAATTATAGAATATTGGTTGGAGTAACCCTTAGCTTATCCTTTCTAAGTATCTTTCTATTGGAATCTCGGAGTGTTTTTATTGCCTTAGTTGGAGCCTTATTGAGTGGAGGCATCTTATGGTTTAGAAGTCGGAAAGAAAGTAAGGTTCCAATGAATAATAGAAGATTTGCAACAACTGCTTTATTAATCGTTGGCTTGATAGGCAGTGCTGTTTTGATGGGGTCCGCTACCTTTGAAGAACGGATGAATATTATCAATTGGACGAGTTCACGCTCCTTTTCAGAAAGAATACTGCTTTGGCAAAAGACTGGAACACTGATTCAAAATAATCTACTAAAAGGGGTTGGACAAGGCAATTGGTTTATCGAATTTCCTTCGGTGGGTTTAGATGGATTGGTCAAGGTAGAATTACATAATAAAATTTTTGGGCATCCTCACAATGAGTTTTTGGTCATATTTTCGGAATTGGGCATTATTGGATTCCTCCTTTTTTGCCTATTATGGGCAAGCATTTTATTCAAACTAAGTCGCTTTATTATCAGTACCAACGATCCTAAAGAACGTTTGATAGGCATCTTACTTTTTGCGACGATTGTGGGTTATCTTATCGTTTTAGCGATGACCACTACTGCCAAACTGACCAGCATACAACTCGTTTTTTTCCTTTTATTGGCTTGGTGTCATACGCTGATTGAACCTGCCCAAACAAATAAAAATGAATCGACTTCCTTACAATGGAGCAATCTTTTTTGGTTGATTCTTTTATTGGGTAATTTGACCGTATTTACGGCTCGTATCCAAGAACAAAGATCACTACAAAATCTTGAAAAACAACTAGAAGAAGTTCCTGCAAAGCCTACTTTATTTTCCTCTTATACCCAATCCATTTTTACTACTTACTTCAAAACAGCTAATCAGCATCTCAAAAATAAAGACTATACCCAAGCCATAGAAAACTATAAAATGGGCTTGTCTGTGAATCCTTATCACACCGTCTATTTGACCAAATTAGGAGAAGTCTTCTTTCGACAAAAAAACTATGAAGAAGCCGTCATTTACTTTAAGAAAGCATTGGCGGTGAATCCTAAATATGAAAGAGCCATTTTTAGAATGGCAAAATCGTACATAGAATTAAAAGATGTTAAGAAAGCCCGCCATTGGACCAGAAAATTGACCAGCAATAAGCAGCTCAAACAAAAACTCGCCCAAGAAATTAGAGATAAATTTTAAATATTTGTTTTGAAAATATGTAAATAAGAATTTTATACTAGAAGAGTGACAAAGTGAAGGAATTGTATCAAAATAAGGTAAACATTAATTGAGGAATAGATTGGAAGGGGCATTTTTTGATACAATTGCTAAGAAGTTGTGACCTTTCAAAATAGCCCCGATAGAAGTGGTATTCGTGTAAAAGCGTTGGCTTAAAAAAACGTTGGCAACACGAATGAGAACGGATAGCGGGACTTTCTGTTACGACAAAGCACTGAACCTTTCGCTCCTAATACAACAACTCAAACTACAACAGCATATTTTTTTATTTAATGTTTAAAGTTACCCAAAACAGACTTAAAGATTGAATTTCAACGTATATTTGCACCTCTAATTACAACTTCTGGAATGAATCCCCAATATATGTATAATAAAAACTCAAAATATAACACATTTTATGAATTCAAAAAGTGAAGTAGTGGTTTCTAATATTTATCAAGATTTAGTAGATAAAAAAACAAAATTGGCGGTCATCGGACTCGGTTATGTGGGATTACCCATTGCCCTTGAATTTGCCAAAAAGATTTCAGTCATCGGTTTTGACATCAATGATGAACGGGTTCAAATGATGAAAGAAGGCATTGATCCTAGCAATGAATTAGAAGCCAAAGATTTTGAAAATTCGGATATTCATTTTACCAGTAAGGCAGAAGATTTAGCAGAAGCTCGTTTTTATGTAGTAGCTGTTCCTACTCCCGTCAATCGCTTTAAAGTTCCTGATTTGCGTCCTTTGCAAAGTGCTTCTAAGTTTTTGGCGAGTGTTATCAAGCCAGGTGATTATGTGGTCTATGAATCAACCGTTTATCCTGGTTGTACAGAAGAAGATTGTATCTCTATCATTGAGGAAGAGACAGGCTTGAAAATGGGTAAAGATTTTAAGGCAGGCTATTCTCCAGAACGAATCAATCCAGGAGATAAAGTACATACATTGACCAATACCGTCAAAATTGTTTCAGGTTGTGATGCTGAATCATTAGAGGTCGTGGCGAATGTATATGAGTTGGTAATTGAGGCAGGAGTACACCGTGCGCCTTCTATGAAAGTAGCAGAAGCAGCTAAAATCATTGAAAACACACAAAGAGACCTCAACATTGCGTTGATGAATGAGCTTTCAATGATTTTTGATCGTATGGATATCAATACATTGGATGTGATCGAAGCAGCAGGAACCAAGTGGAATTTCCAAAAATTCTATCCTGGTTTAGTGGGTGGACACTGTATTGGCGTGGACCCTTACTATCTGACTTATAAGTCGATTGAGTTGGGTTATGAACCCGAAGTGATTTTGAGTGGAAGACGCATTAATGATGATTTGGGATCTTATGTTGCCAAGAAAGCGATCAAAAAGATTAGTGCCAATGGTCAAAATATTAGCCAAGCGAAGATTTTGGTGATGGGTGTGACATTTAAGGAAAATGTGAGCGACATTCGTAATTCAAAGGTATTTGATTTGATTAAGGAGTTGGAGTCTTTTTCTATTCAAGTGGATGTGACAGATCCTTTTGCTTCGGCTAAGGAGACGGAACATGAGTATGGTGTGCAATTGGTGGAACAGGTGAGCGATGATTATGATTGTATCATTGTGGCGGTTCGACATCATCAGTATGAGAATTTGGATGAGTCCTATTTTCAGTCTATCTCGAATGGGAAGGGGGTTTTGATTGATATTAAGAGTATGTATATCAATCAGTTTGAGGATATGGAGTATTGGACGCTTTA
>JAHDBB010000031.1 GCA_020630635.1 Chitinophagales bacterium | reverse complement strand
GCACCAGTAGAGACAAATTTCAAAATCAAAAAAACTACTTGAAAAAGTATCCTAAATCTTAAAATTATGAATTTAAAAGATAAAATATTGGTAGATTTAGAAGATATTGATAATCCTGATGTCCTAAATCAATTATTTGATTTCATTCAGATTCTTAAAAAGAACACACCCCAAAATCTTGAAAGCAACAAATCAAATGTATGGAAATTTGTTGGTTGCTTATCAGACCAAGATGCGGAGGAGTTGAAGTCAAATTTGAAAAATTCATACAATCCTGTAGGATTTTGAACTCCAATATCTTGATCGCAGAAGAGTATGCAAAAATCAGATTGAAATTAAAAGAAAATGGCACACCAATTCCTGAAAATGATATTTGGATTGCAGCAATTTGTAAAGTAAATGCTATTCTTTTAGCAACAAATGACAAACATTTTAATAAAATAGAGGGATTAAGAATCCTAAAAGTATCATGAACAAAAAAACAGAAAATACCCCCCAAGTTGAACAGGAAGAACAAGAGCTTTTTGTCCACCATCGTTTTGAAGTGGATAAGGGACAAGAACCCCTACGCATTGACAAGTACATCCTCAACTTTGTTTCATTTACCAGTCGCAACAAGATACAACAAGCCGCCAAAGCAGGTTGTGTTAAAGTAAATGATAAGGTAGTGAAATCAAACTACAAAGTGAGACCTTATGATAAAATCACCGTCTTTATGCCCAATCCCGTAAGGGAAAATGAAGTTATACCCGAAGATATTCCTTTGGATATCCGATATGAAGATGATGATTTGATTGTATTGATGAAAGAAGCTGGAATGGTTGTACATCCTGGTCATGGAAACCGTAGCGGAACATTGGTTAATGCTCTAGCTTATCATTTAGGAGTATTGCCTGATAAATCTGAAGACAAAGATCGACCTGGTTTAGTCCATCGTTTGGACAAAGACACAACTGGTCTAATGGTGATAGCCAAAAACGATTGGGCAATGACCCATCTAGCAAAGCAGTTTTTTGAAAGAACGGTACACCGTCGATATGTTGCATTGGTTTGGGGCGATGTCGAAGCAGAAGAGGGAAGGATAGAAGGCAATATTGGGCGACACGCTCGGTTTCGACAGATGATGACGGTATATCCAGAGGGAGAAGAAGGAAAACATGCCGTAACACACTATAAAGTGATAGAACGTTTCGGTTACACTACACTCGTTGAATGTCGCCTAGAAACAGGAAGGACTCACCAAATCAGAGTCCATCTCAAACACCTCAATCATACTCTTTTCAATGATGAAAAATACGGTGGAGATCGTATTTTAAAGGGAACGGTTTATACCAAATACAAACAATTTGTGGACAATTGTTTCAAGTTACTACCTCGCCAAGCATTACATGCCAAGGAATTAGGCTTTGTTCATCCTGTATCGGGCAAAGAGTTGTTTTTTGACTCTGAGATTTCAGAAGATATGGTAAAAGTATTGGAGAAGTGGAGGCGGTACATGAGTTAGTAAAAACTATAAATATAAAAAATGCAAGAATTATATATTCCAAGAAAACATTACATCACCCCAAAAGAGAAAATAGCCAATTGTCCAGATTGTGATGAGTTGTTAGTAGAAGAAAAATGTGTTGTTCTGCTTTATGGAAGATCAGATGTGGACGAAGGGGAGTTTATGACTAATAAAAATGGTAGTCATTTTTGTCACAATTGTCCTGTTGTGGTATTTGAACAAGAAGTAATTGAGGAAACTCTCACATCAGTTTTAAAAAGTAAAGAATGGTTTAGTTATGGGATTTTGGGGTTTGTAGATTTGGATGCCCTTGCTGAAGACGAAAATGGTGTTGGAGAAGAGGAAAAACCAATTACTCTTATAGGGTTTTTACCTAATCCAGATATGGAGGCACAAGGTATTAGCTTAGAAGATTTGCCTAAAATTCAAAGTGTTCGTAAGAAACAACCACACAAATTTGGTAGAAAAGTAAATAGGAATGAACCTTGTCCTTGTGGTAGTGGTAAAAAATACAAAAAATGTTGTATTTGATATAAGCACTCTCTTTTGGTACGGTACTAGCAAATAACTGGTACTAAAGGGGCTGTCCTCAACGATCTAGCCCCGATAGTAGTGGTATCGCCAAATGGTGTTGGCTAAGGGGTTTGAGAGGCTTGGCGATAAGAACGGATAGCGGGACTTGCCTGTACGACGAAGCACTAGACCATTCGCTCCTAACCTCAAAAATAATAGGAATTTCCAATATTAAAAGGGGAGCGTTCCCAAATATTTTGACGAAAAACGAATAGAGGCGATTTAATTTGGGCTTAATTGCTTAAATTAGACATTTAAAATATTTTTTTCTAAAAATTTCTTCTGATATGAAAAAAATCATTCTTTGCCTACTTTTTATTTCTGTCAACTTAATCGTCAATGGGCAATGTGCTGTTTTAGGCATCAGTGTTTCTTCTTCTGATACCAGTAGCGTTCAGTTGTACCAAGCTGGTTTTTTTCTTATACCTTCTGGATTTGATAATGTCTGTGAATGGGAAATCACTTCTTTTTCGGATGACCTAATTCATCAAGCAACCACTTCAGGAGATGACCAAGCATTGATGGCTTTCGATCATTCAATTCCGATTACAGATTCGATGAAAGTGACGCTGGTTATTACGAATGTTACAGAAGGAATTACTTGTACCATAAGTGATACATTGGTCTGGCAAGAAATAGAAGTATTGCCGGATATATTCATAGGTAGTTGGGGTATTTTAAACAATAATGTTGGTGTAGAAGAAGACATTGACCCCTTAGCAGGTTTTGAGGTGTCTATAAAGGCTTTTTTAGAAGGGGCTTATAGTGACAATGGAATGATGAACAGCACATTGGATTCTTTAATACCCAATTCTCCGCCTTATTCGATCAGTCCGTGGGGTCACTTTGCTGGTGAATTTCTGAACAGTATTCCAAATAATATGGTAGATTGGGTATTGGTAGAAGCAAGATCGGGTATCCCTGGAAGTAGTACGCCAGGAACAACTGTAGTGGAAACACAGGCAGCAGTATTATTGGAGAATGGAAACCTTGTTAGAGAAGATGGCAGCCTTTTGCGCTTTGTTAATCTAACAGAAGGGGACGCATACTATTTTGCTGTTCGCCATCGAAACCATTTATCCGTTTTATCTGCCAATCCTGTTACAGCCGGTCCACAAATGAGCTATGATTTTACTACTGCTATAGACATGGCATTTGGGAACAATCAACAAAAACTAACTGCGGACGGTCAAGCTGTTATGTTTGCTGGAGATGCCAATGCGGATAATGTCATTCAAGTAACAGACTTCGATTTATGGGTTACACAACCAGCAATATTGGGTAGCTATGAGCGAACTGATTTCAATTTAGATGGCGTGGTTCAAACAACTGATTACGATCAATGGTTGTTCAATAAGGCTAAATTGGGAATTGTAGAGTTTCAATAAAGAAGAGCTGAAAAGTAACTTGTCACGACAAAAAAAATAAACAAAGCTTACAAACCCGTCAAATTCTAAGATTGTTATATAACCAACCTGTAAGTATCTAAACCTAAATAATCGACACATTTTATGAGGGACTCTTTTTCAATCATACTGCGTTATTTTTTCCAGCGATAGTTCGGCTATCACCACAAAAAATGCCTTGTCTGATTAAAAAATAGCCTGCCTCAAAAATGACGATTATTTACGCATAGGTACTTATTTTTAGGTGAAAAATCGTAAATTTGACTATGCGTTTGATACAAATACTATTCTTCTTAGTTGCTTTAGGCGTTACAGCTTATCTAGCACGAAAAAAATATACAGAAATTTACAATAATGTGATGCGTGGAAAAAAGGTGGAGTTTGATCCAGCCGATAAACCGCAGCGCATGAAAAATATGCTTTTGATTGCATTGGGACAGAAAAAAATGTTTAAAAACATCATCCCTGCGGTCTTGCATTTATTTATCTATGTCGCCTTCCTTTTTACCCAAATCGAACTCATCGAAATCATTATTGATGGATTAACTGGAAGTCATAGAGCCATTTGGCATTTGGTCGAAGGAACCTTCTTGGGCGGACTTTATACATTGGTCATCAACAGTATTGAAATTCTTTCCGTCCTTGCGTTTGTAGCGACCTTAACCTTCCTTTATCGAAGAAATCTTTTGAAAGTTCCACGCTTTGTCAAGCCCGAAATGAATGGCTGGCCCAAACTAGATGGAAATATTATTCTCTATCTCGAAATCGTTTTGTTGATTGGTGTGTTTTGTATGAATGTAGGAGATAAAGCCCTGCAAATGAAGGGTGTATATCACGCAACAGGACCTTTTGCCATTAGTGGAACCTTTGCCAATCTCTTTACAGGATGGTCAGATCAAGCCTTGATTATGATGGAGCGATTTGGTTGGTGGCTACATATTTTAGTCGTTTTTGCCTTCCTCAATTACTTGCCTTACTCCAAGCATTTGCACATTATGTTGGCATTCCCAAATACGTATTTTGCGCCTTTGAAACCCAAAGGTGAAATGACCAATATGCCCGAAATTATGGAGGAGGTCAAGTTGATGATGGACCCGAATGCACCAATGGAAGAACCACCAGCCGATGAAGAACCGAAGAAGTTTGGGGCGAAAGATGTGGAGGATTATGATTGGACGACTCTGCTTTCTGCCTACTCTTGTACTGAGTGTGGGCGATGTACTTCTGCTTGTCCAGCGAATCAAACAGGGAAAAAATTGTCGCCTCGTGCGATTGTGATGGCTTTGAGAGATCGTATGGAAGATAAGTCGAAAAATGAGGCAGAACATGGCAAGGACTATGATGATGGAAAGTCGCTGTTTGACTATATCACCAAAGAAGAGATCAATGCTTGTACGACTTGTAATGCTTGTGCCGAAGAATGTCCGATTAGTATTAATCCATTGAATATGATTTTAGAATTGCGTCGTTATAAGATTATGGAGGAAGCGGACTCTACCGAAGAATGGAATTTGATGTTTACCAATACAGAAAATAATGGAGCAGTTTGGCAGTTTAATCCTGCGGATCGAGCGAAGTGGGTGAGTGAGGTGGAGGAGTAAGATAGAAGTCCATGGTCAATAGTCCATAGTTGCGGTTCATTTCGTGAAATTGTAGTATAAACTGAAATCTTATTTATCTCGAAGAATCTACTAACCTTATTAAAAAATGACTGTTGAAAAAATCTGTCAAGAACTGCTCCAAGTATTTGAACGGGAGGAAAAGAAAGGAGATGAAGTGATAGAGGGATTACGCTTAATTTATCAATTGCGAGATGTGATTGTAGAAGGTATCTCTTCCAAAGAGCTAGCACATATATTGGAAGTAGCCAAACAAATAGCTAGTGTTAAAAAGCCTTTGAAACAAACTTTTGAAGACAAACTTTTATCTTTGATTGCTTATTTTCCTATTGCACAATGGGAACAATCTGATGATTTAGAGACAGAGTATTTTAAAAGGAATACAGATAGTGAAGATGCAAAAATGGCTAATTTATTGGTAACTTTTGCGAAAGAAATCTATGAAATAAAGGTGAGTCGAGATGCTTTTGCAGGGAAAAGACGGGGCTATGCTGTGTCCATTTTAGAAAGTTTGGCACATTATACCAATGTACCAGAATTTATGGATATGTGCGCCAAGTCGCTTAAAAGTAAAAGCAAAAATGAGGTGATAGAAAGTCTTGAAAGCTTGAGCGATTATTGTCATGCCCACAAGATTTTACCTGACAAGGAATTGATAGAGAGCATCGAAAAAAAACTGAAGAAGACCAAAGATATGAGTTTGGCAAGAGCTTGTTTGGTCTGTTTGGTCCATATCAAAGCCATTAGCGAATTTGAAGCGATGGATATACTCGATGAATGGAAAATGAAAAATGGGTGGTGATAGTTAAATGTTACTTATAGTCTTTGGCTTATAGTCAACATTTTAAGATATTTGCCGAATGGATGTCAAAGAAAGAATAGGAATAAGAATCAAAGAGTTGAGAAATCAATGTGAGATGTCTCAAAAGGATTTGGCATATTCATCTGACTTAGATAGAAGTTATATTGCAAGTGTTGAAAAAGGTCAACGAAATATATCTATTGTGAATATTGAAAAAATCTCAATCGCTCTTGGAGTTTCTCTATTAGAATTTTTTAAGAATGAAAAATTTGATAACGATACAACAGGCAGTTGAGAACTTTAAAGTTCTTATCGAATCTTCCATTATAGATGGTGGAGTAGAAGGTAAACAGGCAATGATTAGGTCTTCTAAACCCATTAATAATATTCATGAACTGGTCAAAGCTGAACTTATTAGAAATGGAGTAGAAAAAGATAGAATCCATCCTCCATTGGGGCAAACAAAGCCTGAATTAAAACTTGCTGGTTTTATCAAGCAAAAATTTCAAGATGTTTGTGTTGAACCTAAAGGGTATGAACCACAAAGTGAAGCACTCACAGAAGGTATACTTTTAGAAGCAACCGACCATTATGGAAAAGCCTATACAGAAAGAACCATTTCTATCAATATTAGAAGCCAGATAAGTTCTTTGGCTAAAAACTTTGATACACTTTATGAAAGAACCATTGCAGAAGCACAAAATCTTCATGTTCGGTGTGCAAAGATGGTTTTGGGTGAGGTATATATGATAGCTGTTCCAGAATATGATTCGGAAGCAATGAAAACACAGGATGTTAAATTTCTTGATAAAAAAAGCGCAGTCGAAAAGTATATCAAATCTTTTTCTGCTATTAATAATCGTCAATCAATAGAAAAAGAGGAATATAAATATGAAAGGGTTTGTTTATTAATAGTGGATTTTAAACAAGACCCTGTAAAAATCTACAATACAGATGAAGAGTTGAAAAAAGCAAAGTTATTGCCAGAGGATAGCACTTCCAGCATAAAGAACCTTAACTGGGAATCTTTTATACCAACCATGCTAAACACCTACCAAGCAAGATTTGGAACTTGAATATCCAAGCCATATTTATTGATTAAAAATGCATCTATTTTTTCTTTCTCATTGGTCTTTCGGATATGATTAATTTCCTCAATAGTCAATTCAGGAATGGTCATTTTTTCTATAAAATTCTTTTGGTAACAAGGGTAGCCTCCCGCAATAGAAACGCTTGTTTTTGAAACATAATAGTGCATTACAATAGAGTTCAATATTTTTTGTACCACATCCATATTCTCTTCTAGGCTCAAAGGGTTACAAGCACTAGAAAATAAATCTGTGGCTAAATCTTTTGTTGATTTAAAATAAATACCATAGCCATTGGTGAAAAAAGCATCTTCTTCTTCAACCAAAAGAAATCTTGGTAATTGGCTAAAAGTTGGAGTAAGTATTTTTTTTCCTTTTTTGGTTAACCCTTGAGTTCGACCCCACACATAGAAGGGAGAATAAGTGACTTTGCCTTTATCTCTACTTTCTAAAGTTTCTTTTTGAGACAATAAATATTGGTAGCATTGAGGGTATTTTTTTTTCAAATCTTTTTCAGGTATGGGATAAGCAGAGCCATTTTTGAATTGATAAGGAAAGATGATTCTGCGTGTATTTTGAGAGATCGTTTTTTGAGATTTGAAGTCTGAAATTTTATAGACAGGTTTGGTTATTTCTTTTTCTATTTGAAACGTTTTGTTATCAGTAGATTTGATTATATAATTACCTCTTGTAACTTGGCTATCAACAAAAAAGACCTTATCTTTTAAAGTTGCAATCCCCACACAAATATCAAATAGTTCTTTTAGAGGCGTGCCAATGGTTTCAATAATTTTAATATTTTTTTGTTCTTTTGTTTTTAATAATCTCCATTTTTTAACATTAAGACCTCCAACTTTATTAGGAGAACCATTGGCATTGGCTATAAATTGTACAGGAGTATTTTCATTTTTAATTCTATCGTATAAAATATGGTCATTTTCTTTTTTATCCAAAAAAGTTATTGCGGTATAAGTTTGGGCATCAAATACCTTTTTATGGCTAAAATCAATAATTCGCTTAACACATTTAGTACTCATAAAAAAAGCTCGCAAATTTTTTCCTGCCAATGAAGTAAAGTAATTATTGGGAGTAATATATCCCAGTCTTCCATCGTCTTTTAATAATTGATAACCTAATTCAAAAAAGGCAAAGTATAAATTGAATGTTCCTCCTTGAATAGTTGCCCACTCTTTTGATAGAAATGTTCTATTTTCTTCTGATAGATCTTGATACTTTACATAAGGAGGATTTCCTACAATTATATCAAATTGAGTTTGCCAAGTATGTTTTAAACTATCTTGTTGAAATAGATTAAAATCTTCTTCTACTAAGTATTCATTGTGTTCTAAAGCAAGTATTGAAAGAAGAATCTTTGCTCTTTTAATATTATAGCCTAAAATATCATATCCAAAAATATTTTCTCGAACAGTCTTTTGAATAGGTTGTTTATATTCTTCTAAAAAAAATTGGGTAAGAGCAATTAAAAATGCCCCAGAACCACAAGCAGGGTCTAAACATTTATCACTTTTTTGTGGATGAACTTCTTTAATAATAAAGTCTATGATGAAGTTGGGCGTGAAAAACGCACCATTTAATTTTCTGTCTTGATTTGGAATTAATAATTCCAAACAACTTTCTAATTGTTTTAGAGAATTGATTTCTATCTTGGGTAAGTTAAAATCTTTAACTTTGAAATCATTGAAATAATTGGTTAGAATGGATGATTTTTGAATTTTGAGTTGTTTGAAAGAAAGATACTGGTAAACAAGGTATTTTTCAACTGTTTCAATCGAATGTGAAGTACTGTTTAGCTCTTTGATAATCTTTTTATATACCATAGTGTAATGTTGACTTTGAGTAACAAATTTAATCCATCTTTTCTACATATTCAAATGATTTAAGGGTTTGTTTTCCCCAACACCTCCGCAATCTTCCCTGCACACTTCATCCCATCAATCGCCGCCGACACAATACCACCCGCATAACCTGCCCCTTCCCCACAAGGATACAGTCCTTTAATTTGCGGATGTTCTAAGGTTTCTTTGTCTCTTGGAATGCGAACAGGCGAAGAAGTTCGGGATTCTACAGCTACGACTACTGCTTCATTTGTCAAATAGCCTCTCATTTTTTTTCCAAAAGCCAACAAACCTTTGCGTAAATAATAATAAATGGCAGGAGGAAGCACTTCACTCAATAAAACCGACTGTACGCCCGGTTGATAAGAGGTTTGAGGTAAATGTGTAGAGAGCTTATTATCAATAAAATCGACCATTCTTTGAGCAGGAGCCACTTGAGTTTTACCACCTGCCAACCACGCTTTTCGCTCCACAGAAGCCTGAAAATGTAAGCCTGCCAACGCTCCAAATTGTTGAAAATTTTCTAAATCTTCGGGTTCAACTGTAACCACAATGCCCGAATTGGCGTAAGGATTATTACGACGTGATGGAGACCAACCATTGGTTACCACTTCTTCTTGGTCTGTGGCACATGGAGCAATAATCCCTCCTGGACACATGCAAAAAGAATAGACTCCTCGCTGTTTCGTATATTTCTTGTTTCCGCTAACTTGATGTGCCAAGCGATAAGGAGCAGGAGGCAGATAGTCGCCCCTCTCTGGTCTTTTATATTGAATACCGTCTATCAATTTTTGATGGTGTTCGATCCTTACTCCCAACGCAAATGGCTTTGTTTCAATAGCTATCTTTTTCTTATCCAATAGTCTAAAAACGTCCCTTGCCGAATGTCCCGTTGCCAAAATCAGGTGATTTGCATAAAAATCTCCTTGATTGGTTACGACACCTTTTAATTGATGTCGTTCAATAATCAAATCTAACATTTTTGTGTTAAAAAATATGTTACCACCGTGATTTACAATGGATTGCCTTATATTTGTTATAATTTTTGGTAATTTGTTGGTGCCAATGTGTGGGTGAGCCTCTATCAAGATATGCTCATCAGCTCCGTGTGCCACTAACCATTCCAACACTTTTTTGACATTCCCTCGCTTGTTAGAACGTGTATAAAGTTTTCCATCAGAATACGTTCCTGCTCCTCCCTCACCAAAGCAGTAGTTGGATTCTGGATTGATTAGATGTTGCTTATGGATTGCAGCCAAATCTCTTCTCCTTGCTCTCACATCTTTACCCCTCTCCAAGATGATTGGCTTGTATCCTAGCTCAATTAGTTGCAAAGCTGCAAATAGACCAGCAGGTCCAGCACCTATAACTAATACATTTTTAGCATCTTTTATATTAGGATATTTATATGTAGGCGGTTTTATAACAGGAACCCCTTCTTCTACGTAAACCAACATAGATAGAACATATTTAACATTCTTTTTGCGTGCATCAATAGACTTTTTAAGCAACTGTATGTGTACAATTTGCTTACTTTGAATACCCAACTTTTTGGCAGTCAATCGCTGTATGATGGCCATATCATGTGCCTGTTTGGGACTTAATTCTAAGGTAAGTGACTTGGGCATATATTGTATATTATGAGTGTCTGGTGACTTTGGATTTGATTTGTACTTTTGGGTTTAGGTTTGTTTTTTCTCTTTTGGGAGAGAAAGGTCAGGTGCTTCGTCGCAACGGGTCTCCCCGCTATCCGTTCTTATCACCAAGCCGCCCAAACCTTTTCGCCAATGCTAGTTGGTGATACCACTACTATCGGGTCTAGATGGTTGAGGGCAAGTATTACTTAGTGCCAGTTTGATTAAGTTGATGTTCAAAGGATCAATCTTTAAAAAATAAAAAACGATCATTAACAGATAAACCCTGCTAACTAGCCCCGATAGCAGTGGTATTGCTGCCGAAGCCAAGCCAGATAAAGGCACTTTCAAAGTGCCTTTATCTAAGCCCAGTCGCAGCAATAAGAACGAATAGCGGGACCGGACATTGCGATGAAAGACGAACCGTTCGCTCCTAATAGAAGATGCCAAAAGCATCTCCAAAAATATATAGTTATTTTTTGAAATAATAAAATACTTGATTACTAATGAATAAAGCCTATTTAAGAACTTTAAAACATACATTATTTGGAAGAATATAGGTAATTCGCCTCATAATATATGGTATTCTTAGAATTTGGCACTTCATTTGTTATAAGATAATTGTAGTTTTCAAAACTAGCCGAAGCTATGAAAGTTTAGTTGGCTCACCTTTTTCTGACTGTTGAGACCTTTATAAAGAAATAAATTAAGATATTTCTATGCTAATGTAATTCAACAGACCCATCAGATAGGCAAAATTAGCTACTTTGGACAACAATTACTGTTATCATTCATTTTGAAATGAAATACTATGCAATGTAAGAAATTTTTACTTGGATGTTTTCTTATTGTATTGAGTGTAATCTCCTCATTGGATCTGCAAGCACAACAAGATGCGATGCATACCCAATATATGTTTAATACTTTAATGTATAATCCTGCTTATGCTGGTAGCCGAGACGCTTTTAGTGCTGCTGCTATTTATAGGCATCAATGGGTCAACTTTGATGGTGCGCCTCGAACGGGTTCTTTATCCTTTCATGGTCCTCTCAGAGATAAATATGGTTTGGGACTCTCCCTTCAATATGATAATTGGGGAGTTCATGAGTGGGGGATCGTACAAGGTAGTTACACCTACCGTTTTTACTTGACACCCACTACCAAGTTATCGGTTGGCATACAACCAAGTGTACTCTATCAAAGCTCTAATTATCTAGAGGTAAATGAAGGATTGACAGATAACCCAGACCCAACCTTTAACCAAAGTGTTAGGGAAGCTCGCTTCAATGCTGGATTTGGTTTATTCTTATATTCCAACCGTTATTATTTAGGGGTTTCGGTTCCCCACATTTTGGATAATAATTTGAGTGCCTTATCAAATGAAGCTCGTCGATATAGACATTATTATGTAGCGGGAGGATTGGTATTGCCACTTAATGATGCGCTTACTCTTCGTCCTTCTGTTTTATTTAAGATTGCATTGCCCAATGCTCCATTACAAGCAGATATTAATGCAAACTTGCACATTCGAGATGTTGTCTGGGTGGGAGCTACCTATCGAACAAGTGACTCTTTTGACTTTCTATTTGGGGTACAAGTTACGCCATCTGTTCGCATTGGATATGCTTTTGATTTGACTACGACAGAAATAAGGCCAGAAGCTCCAGCAGGTACGCATGAACTCATGGTTGGCTATGACTTTAACCTCCGCAATGAGCGAGTAATCACTCCTAGATATTTTTAAAATACCATACATACATCATAGAGAAGAGGAACATTCCGTGAAAGATAAGTTTTAAGTATGAAAATATTATTCCCTAAAAACAAAAACGCCATTTCTAATCGGAAGAAAAGAAACTGGATAACGTTTCCAAATATTGTTGGTGCTGTCGTGGTACTGTTTTGCTTGTTGGGAGGACATCCTACCCTTTATGGGCAAATAAGCGGACAGGTCTATTTTGACTTTAACAATGATGGACAACGTGGAGAATTTGAGCATGGAGTTGCCAATATATCAGTTTCTGCTTTAGATAGTAATGATAACCAAGCAGTAACGCAAACCAATGCTGACGGTGCGTATACTATTGATTTGCCTAGTTGTACAGGAACGGTGAGGATATTTTTGGATATAGATGCCTATAACGCTAATAATACACACATTGCTCAAAATGTGTTTAGTGGCATTGCCCAAAAAACAGCAACAGGTACCGGCAATAGTTCAAGTACTAATGTAACATTTGTTTCTTGTAATCAAACAAATGTGGATTTTGGTGTGTTGATTCCTATGGATTTTTGCGAAGCCAATCCACCTGTTGTAGTACCCTGTTATGTTGGGGGAAATCCAACGGGAGATTGTACAGGCATAGATCCTGCCCTTTGTAGTGCTACTTCTGATGTGTTGGTGGCTTTTGATTACGATCAATCAGGAGTGGCTGCACCCGATGATTTAGCACATATTGCTGTTAATAGCCAAACAGGTTCTTTGTGGGGCGTGGCTTATGATAGAGTGAGCCAACAACTTTATACATCGGCTGTTTTACGACCTTTTGCCGGTTTTGGACCATTAGGCACAGGAGGTATTTACAAAGTAGATTTAAGTGGAGGAGTAGAAAATGCAGTTCCCGAAAATTTCTTGGATTTAAATACAGTGTGTGATAACTCTATCAATACAGGAGATGATCCACACATTCCACTTGAAGCAGATAAAAGTATTCCTGCCCATGATACAACAGCTATTGTACAAACAGGTAAAATGAGTTTGGGAGGATTGGCATTAAGCGAAGATGGAAGAACTTTATGGACTGTAAATATTTTAGAAAAGACGCTGATAGGAATTAATGTGGTTGGAGGAAATGTTTCTTGTGAAGATATACAAGTTCATGACCTTCCATTTCCTTGTGATAATGAAAGTGATTTTTATCCTTGGGCAGTTAGCATTTATAGAGGCAGCGTCTTTGTGGGAACGGTTTGTAGTAATGAATCAGGAGCAGGAGATTTCTATGCCTCTGTTTATGAGTTTAAGCCAGATGAAGTAAGTTGGAACAATGTTTTGACCGTTCCTTTAAATTATGTCAAAGGAGCTACTCAATCAGGTTTACAACCTCAATGGAATGCTTGGCTTGATTATCCACCAGCGACTTTAGATGCCATTATTTATCCTCAGCCTATTTTAGCAGATCTTGTTTTTGATGGAGATGGTTCAATGGTGATTGGATTAATGGATCGAACGGCTTTACAAGCAGGATATGAAAACTTATTTTATCCAGGAGATAATGGTTTGTATAGTGCTTATTCCGGAGGAGATATTTTGAGAGGAGAATGGAATGGTACTATTTGGATTTTAGAAGACAATGCAGCGTTTCCAAGTGTACCTGGCTCGCCTATTGGATGTGGAGCCGATAACAATCAAGGTATTGGAGGCGGTGAGTTTTACTGTGGGGATGACTGGGAATTGGGAACACATAAAGAAACCTCTTTGGGTAGTTTGGCGATCTTATTGGGTTCTGGAGATGTGATGTCTGGAGCTTATGATCCAACCGACAGTATCTTTGCAGGAGGTGTACAAAAATATAGTAATTTGGACGGGTCTAATATTATGTCTGGACCTGATGCCTATAGTGATGATTTTGCTGTTTATCATGGAGGCAATGAAGGAACTTTAGGAAAAGCGGTTGGTATCGGTGATGTGGAGTTATTGTGTGGTGCTGCTCCTTTTGAAATTGGCAATAGAGTATGGATGGATAGTAATGAAAATGGTTTGCAAGATCCTGATGAAATGGGTATTGAAGGGGTAAATGTACAATTGGTTGATGCAGGTGGTATCGCTATTGCAAGTGTTACGACAGCGGCTGATGGCTCTTATTATTTTAACAGCCAAGATCATGACTTATCCTACGATACCAACTACAATATCTTTATTAACTCCAATGAATTTTTAGATGGAAGTGCTTTATTTGGTTTAGAGCTTATCAATATTGGAGCCACTGATCCTTATTTTAATTCTGATGGAAATGTAGATGGTTCTGGCAATGTGACAGCATTTGTTGCTACAGGAACAATGGGACAAAGTAACCATAATTATGATTTTGGTTTTAAGTCAGCAGGAACAGTAGCAACCGATATAGATTTGTCGCTCACCAAAGTTGCTAATAATACAGATGTAGTGGTTGGCAATAATGTAACCTATACATTGACCGTTGAAAATTCGGGTACTGTCGAAGCAACCAATATACAAGTACAAGATATACTGGCAGATCAATTGACCTTTGTAGAATTTAATACCATTAGTGGTACTTTTGAAAATGATGTTTGGTCTGTTCCTAGTATTCCAGCAGGAACGAGTTTGTCTATCAATATTGTTGCAACAGTAGGAGAGTTGGGTACGATTACCAATACTGCTGAAATTATTGCACATGACCAAACAGATATAGATTCAACTCCTAATAACCAAGTAGCAGAAGAGGATGATTTTGATGATGCAGTTATTATTGGTATTGAACAATCAGATTGTATTGCAGAAGCAGGCGTTTTAGAAGGAGTTACAGAGACTACAATTTTAGTTAATAGTGTTAGCCCTAGCTTGACCGTTACAGGACAACAATTAGTAGATGGATTCATTTATCTTTATTTGCTTGTAACGGATTTAGATGAGACAGATGATATACAAAATAATATTTTAGATTCTAGTGTAGATGGTAGTTTTGATTTTGGCAGTTTGAGTTTGCCAACAGGTACTTACTATGTACAGGGAGTTTCTTTTGAAGGGACAGAAGCAGAGTTTTTAATGTTAGGATTGCAATCAACTGATGCTTTAGAAGAAAGCATTACGACAGGACTTTGTGCAGATGTCATGACGAATGGTTTCCAAATTAACCTGACGGATGAATGTCTAGCAAATGCAGGAACTGTTGCCCCACCAGCTAACCTTGAGATAGCATCGGGTGCGACAAGTGGTACACCAACTGTAAGTGGACAATATGATGGAGCTGGATTTTCTTATCTCTATGTATTGACGACTGATTTGGTCGAAGGAGATGATATTGCCTTCAATATTATCGAAGTAAATGAAACAGGAAGTTTTGATTTTACTGCTTTAGGATTGCCAGATGGTACGTATGATGTACATGGTTTATCTTTTAATGATGCTGATGCAGATTTGATTGCTACTTTCCAAACAGGAGAAACTTTACTCCAATCTATTAGTGGAGGCTTGTGTGCAGATCTTGCATTATCAGCTTATACTTTAACTGTTGGAGATACGACTCCCGAATGTTTGGCATTAGCAGGAATTGTTACTCCGCCAGATTTGCTTACTTATACACATGACCAAGAAACGAATCCTCCAACAGTTAGTGGACAGTATGAAGGACAAGATTATATTTACTTCTATATTATAACCACTGATTTGATTGAAGGTGATGGTGTTCAATACGATTTTATTCAAACCAGTACGACTGGTATTTTCAGTCTTCCTTCTTTAAGTTTAGAACCTGGAAACTATCCTATTTTAGCAGTATCGTTTGCAGGAACAGAAGCTGATTTTCAGAATCTTGATATAACCAATGGAGAAGATTTATTAAACAAAATAAGTGAAGGTTTATGTGCAGATGCTATTGTTCCAGCTTATACGATAATCGTTGAAGCTGCTACAGTGACACCACCAGAGTGTATTGCCAATGCAGGGACCGTTACTCCACCAAGTGTAGTTGACTACACAGAAGGACAATCTACAGAAGCTCCAACTGTGAGTGGGCAGACAACAGCAGATGGATATAACTTCTATTATATTCTTACCACTGATTTATCTGCAACACCAGAAGTATATGATATTATTGATGCCAATACAACAGGTATTTTTGATTTAGATAGTTATGGTGTAGCAGGTGGAAACTTCCAAATACATGGTTTTTCTATTGAAGGAGTGATTACAGATGTAACCTCTGCTGGAGCCTCAACAGGTGAAGCGGTTGTACAGTTAATATCAGATGGAACTATTTGTGCTCAATTGTTGGTGCCTGGTTATACGATTACTTATACAGGAACAGATTGCTTGGCAGATGCAGGAACCATTATACCACCGGAAGAAACAGATCTAGATTTAAATCAAGCTCTTGTACCGTTTGATGTAGAAGGAAATTATACAGGAGATGGCTATATTTATGTTGCCTTATTAACGATTGATTTAGATGAAACAGATGATATTGAAAATAATATAGTTGCTTTTAATCAGAGTGGAGGCTTTAACTTTGGAGCTTTAGGATTAGAGACAGGAACCTATGAAGTTTTTGGTTTATCAGTTGAAGGTGCAATTGAAAATTTCCCTGACTTTAATTTTGAAAATATTTCCCAAATATTGGCAGCTATTGATACAGGATTATGTGCAGAATTGGCTACAGGTTTTATCGTTACTGTTAATCAACCACAAACATCAGATTGTATTGCTGATGCAGGAACCGTGACACAACCTTCTGATGTTGTGTTACAAATAGGCGAAGTATCTGGAGAACCAACCGTACAAAATCAAACAACAGAAAGTGGTTATATTTATTTATATGCCATCACGACTGACTTTACGGAAGGAGATGGAATTTCTGCCAATATCATTCAAGTAAATGGATCAGGTATATTTGATTCAGGAGCACTCAATTTAGGGGAAGGTACTTATGAAGTATATGGTATTTCGTATCAAGGAACCGTATCTGATTTTGAAACAGAAAACTTTGACTCTATTGAAGAATTGATAGAAAGTATTGTCAATGGAGAATTTTGTGCAGATGTCGTCGAAAATAGCTATACCTTATTTGTTGAAACCGAATGTGATGGCGTGCAGACTGCTTGTGCAGAGACCTCATTGATTTCACAAGTACCAACGGTACTTTGTCCAGAGTTTTGTACAATTGGGTCCGACTACCTGATTATTGATGTACAATCAGCGTTTAATTGTAGTGTACATTTAACAGATGATTCTCTTTGTGTAGAATACTTGCCTTTACCTGGTTTCCCAGATGGTAGTATAGATTCTGTAACGATTGTTGCCTGTATTCCAGAAACAGTGGTTTGTGATACGTCCATTTTTTATATCAATGTTGGATGTCATGATCCGATGGCAGAAGACGATGCTTATACAGCGTTTAGTGGTATAGAAATGTCTTTGGATGTTTTGACCAATGATGGTGATCCTTGTGAAAGAGAAATCGAAATACAACAGGCACTTGCACCAGAAAATGCGGTAGTCGAAATTAATAATGACGGAACCCTTAGTTTTACCGCTGAAGAAGATTATACAGGAACACTAATTTTTCCTTATCAAATATGTAATGACTGTGGGGCTTGTGACGAAGGAACCGTAGTGGTAACAGTAGAAGAGCCTGTGACCATTGATGCGGTAGCGGATATGGTAGCTACCGATGTAGGTATTCCTATTTCAATAGACGTATTGGTCAATGATATAGGAGCAGAAATTATGATTACAGGTTTTACGGAGCCAGAAAATGGTACCGTTCAATTTGTCGATGGAGAACTCGTTTATACGCCCAATGCTGATTTTGTAGGTGTTGACTTCTTTACTTATACCATTACCGATATATTTGGAGATACAGATGAGGCTGTTGTAACGATTACAGTAGGGGAGGTTACAGACAATCAACCACCTATTGCCATAGACGATCCTTGGGAAACCAACCCCATGAATCCAATTACGATTGATGTTTTAGAGAATGATGTCGATCCAGAAGGTGGAAACTTAGATGTAACTGAAATCTTAAATCAGCCGCCTTCAGGCACAGTGGTTCTCAATGAGGATGAAACCATCACTTATATCCCTGATCCCAATGCTCCTCCAGGTGATTATACTTTTGAATACGTCGTTTGTGATGATGGGGTACCACCACTTTGTGATACAGCTTTGGTAACGATCAGTGTAATAGAAGTGGTGATAGATTCTTTGATGGCCATAGATGATAACTTAGAAGCTGTAAGCAATACAGAAAATATTTTAGATGTTTTGAGTAACGATGAAATTCCAGATGGAGTCAATGTAACGGTTGCTATTACTGATCCACCAGTTAATGGAACGGCGGTTGTCAATGAAGATGGAACGATTACTTATACACCCAATCCTGGATTTGAAGGCTCTGATCTTATTTCTTATGAAATCTGTGATGACAATGTGCCACCTAATTGTGATGAAGCCACAGTACTAATAAATGTATCACAACCTGTCGTCGTTAGCAATATTGTAGCAGTAGATGATACATTAGTGGGTAATCTAGATACTGAATTAGTTTTAGATGTACTTGCCAATGACAGTATACCAGCCGACGCAGAGTTAGAAGTTTCTATTATTACACCAACAGTTAATGGAATTGCGACGGTTAATGAAGACGGAACCATTACCTATAATCCAAATCCTGGATTTGAAGGTTCTGACTTATTGGTTTACGAAATTTGTGATACGAGTGTAGTTCCTCCTGATTGTGATACGGCACAAGTGGTCATCAATGTGGTAGAACTAATGGATTTAGAAGCACATCCAGATATAGCCTTTACAACCGAAGGAATGTTTGTAGATATAGATGTGTTAGCCAATGATATAGGAGATATAATTGGGCAACCAGAACCTTATATTTTGCCTAGTAATGGAGCATTAGTTATCAATGGAGGAGTGATCCAATACCAACCGGAAGATGGATTCTTGGGTACAGATTATTTCTTCTACTTTATTTGTGATGCCAATGCTCAATGTGATTCTACAGTAGTATCTGTGACGGTACAACAACCTGATCAGCCCAATCAAAATCCAACTTTAGGGAATGATCAAGGAATAACCACGATCATTGATCCTGTAACCATTAATGTATTAGCCAATGATAGCGATCCTGATAATGATCCTTTAACGGTTACTGAAATATTAAATCCACCAACTTCTGGAACGGTTGTTATTAATGAAGATGGAACCATTACCTATACACCCGAAGAGGGAACAGAACCAGGTGAGTACTTCTTTGAATATGTCGCTTGTGATGATGGTGATCCACCGCTTTGTGATACCGCAATGGTTGTGGTGGCAGTCGGAGTTTCTTTATCCAATAACCCACCAATTGCAGTAGATGATAATGATATTATTTATGTAAACGATGACGAGACAGGAGAATCTATTGTAATTAATATTGTTGCCAATGATAGTGATCCAAATGGTGGACAATCATTGACTACTAAATTTGGTTCGGCTCCAAGTAATGGAACCGTAGAAATTGATCCAACTGGTTTGGCTCAATATACACCCAACGAAGACTTTACAGGAACAGACTACTTCTTATATATCGTCTGTGATAATGGTAATCCTGCTTTGGGAGATACAGCCTTAGTAACAATTGAAGTCTTGGATACAATGGTGGTTATGCCACCAGATCCTCCTTATATGGGAGATAGTTCATTGACAGCTAATCCTGATATTGTACAAACCTTAGTAAGTACTTCGGTGGAGATTAATGTATTAGACAATGACATTTGGGAAGGAGAAGTAAGTATCAAAGGATTTACGGAACCCGAACAAGGTGTTTTGATCCCACAACCTGATGCCGATAATCCAACACACTTTACCTATATTCCACAAATAGATTCGATAGGGTATATTTATTTCACTTATGCGATTACAGATACTAGTAACTTGTGTGATACAACGGTTGTTTCTATTGAGATATTCAATGGTCCCAACCAACCACCGTATGCAGGTAACAATCAAGATTCCACAGGAGTCAATACACCGATTACCATTGATGTGTTAGCTAATGATAGCGATCCAGAAAATGGAACATTAACCATTACACAAGTTATCAATGGACCAACCAATGGAAGTTTTGAAGTCAATGCAGATGGAACCATTACGTATTCACCCAATGCTGATTTTATGGGAGAAGATTCCTTTGATTATGTCGTTTGTGACAATGGAGATCCCGTTTTATGTGATACAGCAACAGTAGTTATAGCAGTAGGTACTTCCTTAACCAATGATCCTCCAATTGCACAAGATTATTTCTTTGGGTTAGATGTCAATGGTAATTTATTCTTTGACTTATTACCATTTGTTGATCAAAATCCAACCTTATATGATCCTAATGGAGATGAGGTAAATATTGCTGAAAATACTTTCCCAGAAAATGGAACATTGGTTTTATTTGGAGATGGAGAAGGTAGTTATGTTCCACCGACCGACTTTGAAGGTTTGGTTTACTTCCTATATGTCCTATGCGATGACGGCTTCCCTATCCTTTGTGATACAGGGGTTGTTACCATACAAGTAGGAATGCCAATTGAACCGCCTGTAATAGATGGTCCACCGATTGAAGCAGCCGTAGATGTTTACTTTACCCCTGTCAATCAACCCATTGATATCAATATCATTGCGAATGATACAGGTGAAGGAATCGAAATATGCGATTTAGATGAACCCGATGATGGACTATTGGTTGAACAAGAAGATGGAACCTTCCAATATATTCCTAATTTAGATTTTGAAGGAACCGATTACTTTACCTATACGATATGTGATACACTCGGACAAATGGACTCAACCATTGTTTCCATTACGGTCTTCTCGGGAGCCAACCTAGCTCCTCGTGCAGACAATGATTGTATTTCAACAGAGGTAGATATTCCTGTTGATATTTCGATATTGGTCAATGATGTCGATCCAGAAAATGACACCCTGATGGTTTTAGAAATATTTGCTCCATCAGCCGAAGGTGCTTTCCCTATCTTGAATCAAGACGGTATGACGGTCAACTATATACCACCAGCAGGATTTGTCGGATACGATGTATTTGAATATGCGGTATGGGATGGATTCCCACCAGGAGGATTAGCAGATACAGGAGTGGTTGTTGTCAAAGTTGGATTGGGACCAGACGACTTTCCTAATCATCCGCCCAAAGCACAAAATTTGTGTGATACTTTAGAAACATTACCTTACTTTGTTGACTTAAGTACCCTTGTGAGCGATATAGATACAGGGCAAACCTTTAGCTATGAAATCATTTCTCAACCAGCACAAGGCGACAGTCTTATCAGTGTAGATCCATTGAGTGGAATTGCTGTATTGGATGCACAAGTAGGAGAGATAGAAGGAACAGACTACTTCATTTATCGAGTCTGTGATAGCGGTTATCCCGATTTAGGATTACCTGAAATGTGTGACACCGCTTATGTTAAGTTCGTCGTTCCAGATAGTATTATCACAGGTAATGTGATTGCCAACAATGATACGATTAATGTACAACTCAATACACCACAACAGTTCAATGTCCTTGTAAATGATCTGCCCAATGATGGATCTGCCAACATTACAGTTATCAATGGTCCTTCCAATGGAACCATTCTACAAGATTCTTTAGGCTTATTTACTTACACACCCACAGAAGGTTTTGAAGGAATCGATAGCCTCATTTATATCTTGTGTTTAGGTTCTGTCTGTGATACTGCTACCGTTATTCTCAACGTTCAAGGATGTACTTTAGATATTAAGAAAGGTATATCTCCCAACAATGATGGAATCAATGATGTCTTTGATATTCCAATGTTAGAGACTTGTTATGGTGAACAAAATCCTGAAATACTTATCTACAATCGTTGGGGCAATCTGGTCTATCAACGAGCAGGCTATTTGGGTCTAAATGATCTGTCGTCGTGGGATGGAAATTGGCAATGGAATGGTGAGCCTGTACCCGATGGGACTTATTATTATATACTACGGCTTTTAGATAATCCCAATGTCCGATGGGCAGGATACATAGAAGTCTTACGTTAAAATTTGACTACACATTTGAATTAAACATACTTAGAACTTTTATCTAGTAAAGCTCTACCTTATTTATAGGGTAGGGCTTTTTTGTTTTTAGGAGCAAAGTTTTATAGTGGTGAGTTATGAATGATAAATGATGAATGCGGTTCAATTGTGGGTTTTTCTTTTTGGAGCGAAAGGTTGGGTGCTTCGTCGTGTTGGAAAGTCCCGCTATCCGTTCCTATGTGTGTGGCTCGGTTTTGGGTAGCCAACGCTTCTACACACATACCACTCCTATCGGGGCTATTCTGTAAGGTCTCAACCTTATCTTATATTCTTCATCCTAAAGAATGAAGTAAAATTTTTTGGTAATTTATTATGTGACCTATGTGGCAGAAATAAATCGCAATATCGACTATCGACTATCGACTATCGACTATCGACTATCGACTATCGAC
>JAHDBB010000628.1 GCA_020630635.1 Chitinophagales bacterium | reverse complement strand
CCATCGCCCCGCTACCAGTAATTGAGCATCGCCAACGCTTCTTTTTCGGTTCTGATTTGAGCAGATAAAGGGAAGCCTCAAAAATCGAATAAACTTTTCTGACAGTGTACTAAGAAATACGAACCAAAACCATTTAGCCCCGATAGTAGTGGTATTCGTGTGAAGCGTTGGCTTAGAAAAACGTTGGCAACACGAATGAGAACGGATAGCGGGACTTTCTAACACGACGAAGCACTCAAACTTTCGCTCCTAAAAATAGCTAAATATCAGCTAAATAGCAAGTTATTTAACTTTAACAAAAGAAGTCATGGAGCCTTTGCCATCATCTAATAAAATCATATTTTCTTTTCGATTGTGATTGAAAATCAAAGAAATATTTTTGAAAAGATTGTAAATTGTATTTTCACACGAAGATTTCATAACTACTGACAGCTTGTGATCCTCGTTTTTGTGCCATTGCATTTTCCATGTACGTTCCAACGTATCTTTGCACGAAAGATATAACATCTGGTCATCATCAGAGCGATAAATCCCACAAATAGAATTGGGCTTGATTTGGGAAAAATAGATATTGAAATCCTCTTTGTTCATGGTTTTGGATAACTTTGAAAGCGATTTTTGCCAACGTACTTTTCCTTTATTTTCGCCTAAACGAATAACCATCGTATTGTTTTGAGGATCAATATAAATGTATTGCCCAAAAAAGCCTGCTGCATAAAAATCTTGGTCATCTAAATATGACTTTCCAACAAAAGTATCACGCCACCAGCCATTTTCATAACCATACCATGCCCCTTTTTTATTCTTTCTATTTTTGATTTGCTCCACCCATTCTTTGGAGATAATACGCTTGCCATTGTAAACTCCATCATTTAAGAATAACAAACCAAATTTTAATAAGTCATTGCTGCTAATAGCCATTCCACCAAACATGCGAGCGTTCTTGTTTTTTCGAGAATCCAACGTAAAACGAGCTTCATTGCACATTCCTAATGGTTCCCACAAATACTTCTGAATATAAGACACAATATCTGTTTGACTCGCTGCCTCGATGCAACTTCCTAAAATTTGAGTATCCATAGATTTATAGATAAACTCAGTATCTGGTTCGACTTTGACCCGACTTCCATCAACGACTTTATCTAGATTGGTATGATAATAAGTGGAACCTGTTAAAACAAGTTTGCCATAATCATCATGATGCAAACCAGAAGTCATATTCAATAAATGCTTGATTTTAACATGTTCCTTTCCATTCTCTTTAAACGAAGGAATGAAGTCTGCGACACTTTGTTCGATGCTTTCAATGTGTCCATTTTGAATAGCAATATCGACCAAAGATGTTATAATGGATTTACAAACCGAAAAAACGATATTGGGTTCGGTGGGTTCGTAGTCATTATTGTAACTTTCAAACAATAGAGAGTCATTACGAACTACCATAAACGCAGTCGTATTGGTTTCTTCTAAAAATTCTTCAATGGACTTATCTTTTGCTTTATACCCACCCAATACCCATTTTTCCAAAGCAGGTAATTCTGTTGGTGCGTTTATGAGTCCATGACTACAATCTTCTGATTCTATACTATTATTAATAGTTGCGGTTGGGAAGTTTTTATCATCGTAAATGGAGGGTTTGTTATTGATGAGAAAACGAGGAAAGGCGCAAGAAGAAAAAATGAGCAACATCCCTACAACCACACTTCTAAAGGCAAAATTTACAAGCATTTTTTATGTAATCTAACGTAAATAAGATAAATATGTTTGGTGTTTGTGAAGGATAAGACGTAAGAACATGTAAAGTGGTTGCACCTAAAGGAAAGAAAATAGAAAAAAAATAAAAAACACATATTTTTTACAATAATAAGAAATACAAAAGGTATAAACGCAATTACTTTGAATGCCCTTTTCTCAACTCCTTCAAAAACTTGCTTGCAAAAATAAAGTCATTCAAACGTTGGTTATCGCTGGTCAAAATCTCTTTACAATTTCCTTCCCATTCCTTTTCTCCTTCAAACAAATAGGTCACTTGCTCTCCGATCTCCATCACCGAGTTCATATCGTGCGTATTGATGATGGTGGTGATGTCATTTTCCTGTGTAATTTCTCGAATCAAGTTATCAATTTTCAAAGAAGTACGAGGATCTAGTCCTGAATTGGGTTCATCACAAAATAGATACTTAGGTTTTAAGACGATAGCCCTTGCAATCCCCACTCGTTTCATCATTCCACCACTAATTTCAGAAGGATATTTATGATTGGCTCCTGATAAAGAGACTCGTTCCAAACAATAATTGACCCGATCCATTTTTTCTTTGAGGGTTTGACTGGTAAACATATCTAAAGGAAAACGGACATTTTCTTCTACCGTCATAGAATCAAAAAGGGCATTGCCTTGAAAGAGCATCCCAATCTGACGGCGAATGGCTTTTTTTTCTTTTTTGCTCAATACACTAAAATGGGTATCGCCATAATAAACCGACCCTTCACTCAATTCAAACAAACCAATCATACATTTAATAAAAACCGTTTTACCCGATCCACTTTGCCCAATAATCAAATTGGTTTGTCCTGATGGAAAAGTAGTGGTGATGCCTTTCAATATATGAGCATCTCCAAAAGATTTATGTAAATTTTCGACTCGAATCATATTTTTCTAATTTCTATTTTCATTCATCCAATCCAATACCTCCATCAGCACTTTATCCCAATTTGCCCCATTTTCATAATCTGGTTTTCCTTCCTTAACCTCAAAAAAATTATGGTCCAATCCAACATACGGCTTAAAAATTAGATTCTTTTTTCCTTGTTCGATAAAGGTCAAAGGAATCAAATCACCATTTTCTGCTTTTATATCTTCTGTTCCAAATCCTAAAAATATAGGTGCTTCAATTTCGACTAAAAAAGGCATATAATCAATAGAGAAGCTAGTCCATTCCTTGTGACCTTGTTCAAAATCATTGGGATGTTTCTGAACATTGCGCCAGTCCTCATAAAGTTGCTCCAGATTGTTGACATACTCCTCCCCTGTTATTTGTCCAAACTTCAACTTCAAACGCTCTTTTCGGATAAACTCATCGTACCTTCCAAAAGCATTGAAACCCAATAAGGCAACTGCTTGAATAGCTCGGTTTTGTGATGCAACAATACTTGCAATTTTAGCCCCTTGTGAATGTCCAATCAATGAAATTTGTTGAGCATCTATCCATTTTTTTTGCGCCAAATCTGCTATCACTTGTTGGGTTCTTTCCACATAATTTTCAAGATAATTGGCTTTTAGATAATCTTGGCTAAAGGTTTTCGGAGCATTAGCATCTGGAACATAGCAATACTGTTGGTTCAAATTAGCTTTATCCACCACCAAAGGAGTTTGAGGCATCGAAATCATAATCAAATGATATTCTTCCACGACTTTCTTGTAATCAAAAGGCACATTGGTATGCTTAAAATCTCCAAAGTCTAAAACCAATGGAATGGGCAATGATCCTTGTAAAAAAATCACGCAAGGTTTGACTTGATTGGTATCTTTTCCAATTTTAATATACTCAATTTTACCATCATTGTTTTCAATTCCATACTTCAAGACCTCTGTTCCTTCAATCAAATTTTGTCCTACCACATCACACATAACGAGTAATAGAATACACAATAGGTTTTTCATGGTTTTAATGGTTTTTTCTTCTAGGAGAGAACGGTTATTACTCTTTCATCGCAATGGGTCTCCCTGCTATCCGTTC
>JAHDBB010000627.1 GCA_020630635.1 Chitinophagales bacterium | reverse complement strand
AAGCAAGGACACTACGTCTTTTTTACGGTAAAAAATAGTGAAAATAGATCTTAGCCTAGTTTTTTCGGAAACTGGGCTTTTTTCATGTTATTTTTGTGGTCTCAAAATTAAGAAAACGTGAATTTGGTATTAAAACGGTATTTTTTGTAAACTGTTATCTGTGTGTTTTGACTGTTCGTTTCCTTGTCTTCGCCAGACGGGCCTTCATTTTTCAGTCGATAAAAACGAAGCAAAAATCTCGCTAAACTTATGGTTCCTGTCACAAAGCCAACGCCCCGCCACCCCCAAGTTTAGCATGCCAACGCTTCTTTTTCGGCTCTCATTTGATTGTCGAATTTAAAAATATATAAATCAATCATTTAGAGTTTTACTAATCCAAAATTCACATTAAAAAACAAAAAATCAAGATAAATGAAATACGATGTTACGGTTATTGGTTCTGGACCAGGTGGCTATGTTGCTGCCATTCGATGCGCTCAATTGGGTTTGAAAACAGCCATCATTGAACGATATAATACGTTAGGGGGTACTTGTTTGAATGTCGGTTGTATTCCTTCTAAAGCCTTACTGGATTCGACAGAACACTTTTGGAAAGCCAAGCATGAATTTAGTGAACATGGGCTTGACTTCAATAAGATAACGGTGAATTTTAAGCAGATGGTAAAGCGGAAGCAAGAAGTCGTCAATCAAAATTGTGATGGGGTCAAGTATTTGATGAAGAAGAATAAGATAGACACACATCATGGTCATGGCTCTTTTGTAGATAAAAATACGATCTCTATTAAAAAAGAGGATGGAACGACTGAAGAAATAAAAACAGATAAAGTCATCATTGCTACGGGTTCTAAGCCAGGTTCTTTGCCTTTTATTGAGATTGATAAAAAACGGGTGATTACTTCGACAGAGGCTTTGTCCTTACCAAAAATACCGAAAACAATGGTCGTCATTGGTGGAGGTGTGATTGGTATGGAGATGAGTTCGGTATATGCTCGATTGGGAACAAAGGTAACGGTCATTGAATATGCAGAGCG
Source organism: Chitinophagales bacterium (assembly GCA_020630635.1). Lineage (GTDB taxonomy): Bacteria > Bacteroidota > Bacteroidia > Chitinophagales > UBA2359 > JAHDBB01. Next base: position 2,711 of record JAHDBB010000627.1, on the reverse strand, counting down.
AATCATTCCTGGTATGGATAAGGACTTGGGTAGAGAATTGACAAAGTGCATGAAAAAACTCAATGTGGAGATTTTCTCTAATACAGGAGTCTATGAAGTCAATGCTAAAGCTCGTTCTGTTGAGATCAAAGCAAAAAATAAAAAAGACGAAGAACTTTCTTTTAAAGCAGAATATTGTCTAGTGGCAGTAGGTCGTATTCCTTATACCACCAACTTGGGCTTAGAAAATATTGGTATTGAAACGGATAAAAGAGGTCGCATTCCTGTCGATAGTCATTTAAAAACGAGTGTCGATAATATTTATGCAATTGGCGATGTGATTCGAGGGGCGATGTTGGCACACAAGGCGGAAGAAGAAGGAGCTTTTGTCGCTGAAACCATCGCTGGACAACAGCCACATATTGACTACAATCTTATTCCTGGTGTGGTTTATACATGGCCTGAAGTGGCAGCAGTTGGGCAAACAGAAGCACAGTTGAAAGAGGCTGGTATTCCTTTTAAGTCGGGTAAATTTCCTTTTAAAGCGAGTGGACGAGCTAGAGCGAGTATGGATACGGATGGCTTTATTAAGGTGTTGGCACATAAGGAAACGGATGAAATATTGGGGGTTCATATGATTGGTCCTCGTATCGCTGATTTGATTGCAGAGGCAGTCGTTGCGATGGAGTATCGAGCTTCGGCAGAAGATGTGAGTCGTATGTCACATGCACATCCTACTTATGCAGAGGCGATGAAGGAGGCTTGTTTGGCCGCTACGGATAATCGGGCTTTGCATGTTTAAGAAAAATCGTGATTTCTTGGTACTTGGTGATCGTTGATGGATCGGTATTTTAGTCTTGTTGTGGGTAGTTGATTCTACTAGAAAATCTTTCAGTAGAGAAAATATAGCTTGTAAGTTTTAATGGTAAAATGTTGTTAGATATGATTTTATTCGTATATTGTTTACGATTTGAATTTTTAACTCATTAAAATTTTATAACTATGTTTGATTGGTTTTTGAAAGTAGTTAAAGAAAACTATGCTACATTTACAGGGCGAGCGAGTCGTGCTGAATACTGGTATTTTACATTGGTTGCGTTTATTATATCTTTCGCTATATCTGCTGTGGCAACCCTTATAGGCGGAGGTATTGGCGGGCTTCTTTCTGGTCTTGGAGGGTTGTTTAGCCTAGCTATTTTGGTTCCTAGTATTGCAGTGGGGGTTAGAAGACTTCATGATACAGGTAAGAGTGGTTGGTACTTATTGTTGGGATTGATACCTGTACTTGGAACCATTGCTGTGATCTATTTCTTGGTGCAGCCTAGTGATCCTGATACGAATCTTTACGGATATAATCCAGAAATGGCTCCTTTTTTGGAAGATTGATAGTCGATAGTCATCAATGAAGATATTATTTTTAGGGACACAATTTTTTAGAATTTTTTCAAGAAGTTGTGTCCTTGCAAAATAGCCCCGATAGGAGTGGTATAAATGCAATGCGCTGGCTACCTAAAACGTTGGCGCATTTATAAGAACGGATAGCGGGACTTGCCTGTGCGACGAAGTATCCAACCTTTCGCTCCTAAAAAAAATATTTATATCACCACTTTTATCCCTCTCAAAACTTTCCCCTTCATAAAATTATCCAGATTTTTATAAACCTAACCTACCTTTATTATGAATTGGAAATATTTGATTGCTGCGATTGCATTGATGCAATTGATGGCTTGTGTCCCACAACGAAAGTATATTGATCTGAAAGATAGTTATGATCAATTGGTGGATAAAAATGATAAGTTGTTGATTCAATTTAATTCACAGAAAGATGAGACAGGACCTTTGAAAACGGAAGTGGAAGATTTGACAACAAAGATATTGGCATTGCAAAATGATACCTCTATCTTGATGAATAAAATTCGAATGTATGAAACAACTAATCAAGATGTTGGAACGGCTTTGAAAGATGTCAATAAGCAGTTGGAACTCTCGATTGAAGACCGTAAGGCGTTGAGCTTGGAATTGGAAAATAAACGACAGGAGCTTTATCGAAAAGAGGAAGAATTGAAAAAACGTTCTACTGTTTTGAGTGGACAACAAGCGGATTTTGAAAAACGAGAATCAGATTTTTTAAAAATTCAAAAAGAATTTGAAGAACAACAAAAACTGATTCAAAGTCAAAGTGGCGATATTGCGAATTTGAGTAAGGAAAATGCGGAAAGAGAAAAAAGGGTCAAGGAATTAGAAGCAATTATCTCTAACCAACAAGAGGAAGTACAATCTCTTGAAAATAAAATATCAGAGGCATTAGTCGATTTTTCGGCTGGTGATTTGGCAGTAACTCGCAAAGATGGAAAAGTATATGTGTCTTTGCAAAGTAAGTTGTTGTTTAAGTCAGGAAGTAAGAATGTGGAAGCTCGTGGAAAAGAGGCTTTGGGTAAAGTGGCGCAGGTCTTGAATCAAAATCGAGATATTGACATCATTATTGAAGGACATACAGATAATGTCGGTGGTACGAGTGAGAATTGGGATTTGAGTGTGCTTCGGGCGACTTCTGTGGTTAAGTTGTTGATTGAGAGTTATGGAGTTGATCCTTCTCGTGTATTGGCTTCGGGTCGTGGAAAACATTTGCCTGTGGCTTCTAATGACTCGGATATTGGTCGCCAACAGAATCGTAGAATTGAGATCATTTTGTCGCCTAAATTGGATCAGTTGTATAATGCGATTGGGAAATA
>JAHDBB010000626.1 GCA_020630635.1 Chitinophagales bacterium | reverse complement strand
AGAACGGATAGCGGGACTTGCTAATGCGACGAAGCAAAGTCCGTTCGCTCCAAAAATAAAAAAAGCCATACCATCACGAAGATGATACGGCTAATAATTGACTAAGATTATTTTTTACTTTTTTTATTCGATCAATATTTTATGGGCAATAACCTCCTGTTTTCTTTGGATATTGACAAGGTAAACACCTGTTTCCCAATCTTCCACTTTTAAGACCAAACTAGTAGAAGTTGCTTGACCTTCATAAACGACTTGTCCATAAACATTGTTAATTTGCAACCAGTCTTTTTCTTGTAAGTTATTGATATTTAATAGATTGTCACTTGGATTCGGAAATACTTGGACGCCATCTGAATCACCCGATAGAGCAAAAATACTGGTAATATCTTCTTCCTCTTCTTTGGCTCCCCACAAAATTACCTGCTCGCTTTCAGGAATACCTTGCTCTGCCAAAACATACCCTTTGCCTTCTTTATCCAATACAATACTAGAGCGATAAATGGGATACGTTCCTAAAATAGAAGTGGTTTCCCAAACGCCATTTTGATTGGTACTGTAAAATAATTCAGAGTCAGCTCGATTGCAAGTTAGGTGAACTTTACCCGTTTCATCAATAAAAATGGCTTCGGGATAAATATATTGGTCTTCAGCCAATAATACTTGAAGTTCCCAATTGGAGCTTCCCAATTCTCGTTGTGTATGATAGACTCTAGTAGTTGTACCATTATAAAAGCCACCATAAACCAAGTGAATCATACTATCTTGGACTGCTAACATCGCTAAAACGTCTTGTTCATTAGGACTTTCTCCTACAAAACTATAATTCCAAAGTTGTTGTCCACTGACATTATTCTGGAATGCAAAAAAGATTTTGGTTCCTGATGGTCCTGCATCTCCTGTATAAGCCAAATGCACAATACCATCGTCACAAACGGCAATAGAAGGCATCGCTGAAAGAGAATCTGCTACTTTACTATATTCCAACATTTCTACATGTTGGGGCATTTCAAAATCTAGGTGATAAGTATTGCTATAATACACCTTATAATCTTCTCCTAATTCATCTAGTGCAACCCAAGAAAAGTGGGCGACTCCTTCTACATCAACGGTTAAAGAAGGTGTATAAATGTGGGTCTCTTCTGGAGAAATACGATGTGTTATTTGTCCATCTGGTGTGAGTACCGAAAGGAATAAAGTTTGATAACCATTAAATTGTTTCGTAAATGTGATATAAGCCTTATCAGGTCCTGCTACCGCAATACTCGGATAATAGACCGATTCTACAGGATCATTGATTTGAATAGGATCACTCCAGTCCCCATCTTTAGATTGTACGATATACCACAACTCCAAAATTCCATTATTATCTTGTTGCCACAGCATATGTAAGTTGTCATCATAATCTACAGTTAGTGAACGATTGCTCACGGCTTTACCTAGTTCATTATCTGTCAAATGCTGAACCACAGCATCTTCCCATTGAGCCATTAAACTGCTACTCATTAATAGAACTAAAAAACAAATTTTGGTAATTTTTGAAAACATATTTTCAATTTAGCTTTTGGAATCTCTCACAAATGAGAATTTACTTATATTCCTTATACTGAATTTTGATACAATAGGTTTTATAAAAAATGTGAAAAAGTGGAAAAGATGAAGTATAGCCATAAAAAAAGCGAGAAGAAATGACTTCTTCTCGCTTTTGATTTTTTATAGATGATTGTATCTCACTAATCCACATTAGGCGCAGCACTCAACAAATCCTCCGAAGCATACTCTTTAAACTGAGCAAAGTTATCCGCAAACTTCCTAGCTAATTCTTTCGCCTTCACCACGTACGCATCTTTATCTTCCCAAGTATTGATCGGATTCAAAAAATTAGAACGAACACCAGGACACTTACTTGGAATATGCAAATTGAAAATATCATCTCTTGTAAATGCCACATTTTCCAAAACACCTTGCAGAGCCGTATTAATCATTGCTCTGGTATCTTTGAGGTGGATACGATAACCCACACCAAAAGGACCACTCGTCCAACCCGTATTGACCAACCAAACATTGGCATTGGTTTTACGAATGCGCTCACCCAACAAATCAGCATATTTAGTCGGATGCAAAGGCAAGAAAGGCGCACCAAAACAAGCAGAAAAAGTTGCCAATGGCTCAACAATACCTTCCTCTGTACCAGCGATTTTAGCTGTATAACCTGAAATAAAGTGATACATGGCTTGTTCAGGAGTCAATTTAGAGATAGGAGGCAATACTCCAAAAGCATCACAAGTCAAAAAGAAAATATTGCGAGGTTCACCACCCATTTGAGAATGCACCGTATTTTCTAGATAATGAATTGGATAACTTACTCTGGTATTTTGTGTTTTATCAACATTGGTATAATCAACCTCTCTTTTACCTTCATAAAAGTTGATATTTTCCAACATCGCTCCAAATTGGATAGCATTATAGATTTGAGGCTCATTTTCAGGGTCTAAATTGATGCATTTTGCATAACAACCACCCTCAAAATTGAAGACATTCCCACTGGCCCAACCGTGTTCATCATCACCAATCAAACGTCTTTCAGCATCAGCAGAAAGGGTTGTTTTTCCTGTACCCGACAATCCAAAAAAGATAGCCGTATCTTCTTTTTTACCAACATTAGCAGAACAGTGCATAGGAAGCACGCCTTTTTCTGTAGGCAACATAAAATTAAGAACAGAGAAGATAGACTTTTTAATTTCACCAGTATAAGCTGTTCCCCCAATCAATACTTTCTTGCGAGTAAAATTGATAATTGCAAAATTATGTTGACGGGTTTCATCTATTTCACTACTGGCCATAAATCCAGGAGCTGCAATGACTTGCCATTCAGGATCAAAGTCTTCCAACTCTTCTTCATTGGGACGAATAAACATGTTGTAAGCAAAGATATTTTGCCAAGGATATTCATTGATAACACGCAATTTGAGACGATACGTTGGATTAGAACAAGCATAAGCATCTCTTACATAGATTTCTTTACCATTAAGATAGTCCATAACCTTATCATAAAGCTCATCGAACTTAGCAGAATCAAAAGGCTGGTTGATGGCTCCCCAATCCACAAGGTCTTTGGTAATATCATCTTTGACAATAAAACGATCTTTAGGAGAACGTCCTGTAAACTCGCCTGTATCAACAGCAAGTGTTCCATTTTCTGTCAATTTTCCCTGTCCCAAAGCAAGGGTTCGTTCGGTTAATTGTGCTGGTGAAAGATTCCAATGTGCAATCACATTTTGTATCCCAATTTCCAGCAAATCAGCATTAGGATTTTCCAAAACCGTTTCTTTCATAAATTTTATTTTATATGGATGATGAATAAATTCTCAAAAAAGGTGGGTTTTTCAATGGTTCGTCTCTTGTTTTTTAGGAGAGAACGGCTTTTCTTTCATCGCAACAGGTCTCCCCGCTATCCGTTCTTATCACCAAGCTTCCCAAACCCCTTAGCCAATACACGTTGGTGATACCACTACTATCGGGTCTAGTTAGTCGAGGAAAGTACTTCTTAGTAGCTGAAAAAAGTGACGTAAAGGGACATTTTATTTTGCGAATCACATTCATGTTTGAATAAAAAACAAAACGTCCCATCGTCCCAAAAACCACGAAATGAACCGCAAACGTCCCGTCGTCCCAAAGTTGTAACCTCCTAATTCGCTTTTTCGTATCCGACTATCGACTATCGACTATCGACTATCGACTATCGACTATCGA
>JAHDBB010000625.1:2561-3753 GCA_020630635.1 Chitinophagales bacterium | reverse complement strand
TATTAATGATGCTGGTTAGCTCAACTGGTTTCGGACAAGATTTAATTGAAAAAGCCCGTCTGGGATCCATAGAGCCTAACTCAAGTTCTTATGCTAATAATATCGCTTTTTCTATTTTGCAAAAGCAATCACAAGAAACATTTGTATCTAAAAGTATCTTTTCACTTCAAGAACAAGACTTGCTTAAAAGCGTTCAGACACATGTCAAAGATGCGGTCTTTTTTAATTTAAAGTCAAATGAACATCAAACACTTTTTCAAGACAAAAGCCCGTACATTTCATTATCTCTTCCTGTGACTCAAACCAAAAATATTGAGTTGGAATTGATGAGAGTTGAAGAGGTGGTGACACCCGATTATCAATTACGCACCAGTGATGGACAGACCTTTACTTTTGATGAAACACAAGGAATTGCTTATCGAGGTATCGTCAAAAATGATCCAAATTCCATGGTTGCATTAAGTGTTTTTGAAAACCAAGTAAGAGCCTTGATTGTTGATGACAAAGGCAATTATGTATTGGGTAAAATGCAAGATGGTAGCGAAAATTATATTTTGTACAATGATAAAAACTTGAAGCATCAGCAAGATTTTCATTGTGAAGTTGTGCCTAATCCAGATGTTTCTTCAAGCCCTTTACCCACCAAAGGAGCAAATACTTCTTCTAGTTTTTTTCCTGGAGACTGTGTAGAAATCTATGTCGAATGTGACTTTGCCATGTTTGTATCACAAGGAACCAGCGTTGCCAATGTCAATAACTTTGTGTTTGCCTTAATGAATGAAACAGGGATTTTATATGCCAATGAAAACATAACCATTACCCTTTCTGAAACCTTTGTTTGGACCAATACTGACCCTTATGCGATTTATGATAATACAGGAGATGTTTTAAATCAATTTACCAATAATAGTAATGCCAATGGTTATAATGGACGCTTGGGACATTTTATCACGACGAGAAATATAGGAGGCGGACGAGCTTACTTAGATGTTTTATGTTCCAATTCTATTCCTTATGGAGTTAGTGGAGGAATGAGTAGCAGTATTACACCCGTTCCTACATATTCTTGGAATGTGATGGTATTTGCTCATGAATTAGGACATAATTTCGGTTCTCCTCATACACAGTCTTGTACTTGGGGAACCTTCAATAATGAACAAATAGACGATTGTGGTAACTTTTATTTTGTCAA
>JAHDBB010000625.1:0-2461 GCA_020630635.1 Chitinophagales bacterium | reverse complement strand
GGTTGTACTGATCCTAATGCTTGTAATTATAACCCCAATTTCATTAATGATGATGGGAGTTGTGAATATGTATCTTGTGCTGGATGTACCGACCCTGCTGCTTGTAATTTTAATACGACTGCAACCATAGATGATAGTAGCTGTGATTATACTTCTTGTCCTGGTGTTTATTGCCTGATTGTTGGAGGTAACTCCAATTTTGAATGGATACAGGAAATATCGTTGGGCAGTTTTACCAATGTCTCTGGCAATAATGGAGGGTATGGAGATTACACCAATCTATCAACCAACTTATTGGCAGGACAAACTTATAATATCAATCTAACTCCTGCTTTTGCCGATCAGTTATATGATGAATATTGGAGTGTTTATATTGATTGGAATCATGATTTTACTTTTGATGCCAGTGAAGAAGCTTTTGAAACAACAGCTCCTAGTCAAGTGGCTGTTTCTGGAACTATTACAGTTCCCACCAATGCCGTTTTAGATAGTACCCTTCGTATGCGTGTCATTATGCAATACGCTCAACCTCCTGCGGGTCCTTGCGGCTCTATTGGAGATGGAGAAGTAGAAGAGTATTCAATTATCGTCAATACCTTATTGGCTGGTTGTATGGACCCCACCGCCTGTAATTTTAATCCTGCTGCAAATATGGATGATGGTTCTTGTGAGACGATTAGTTGTGATAATTTTTGTGAAGGAGCAACTTCTCTTGCCTGTGGTGATGTGATTGTCAATAGCACATCTTCCGCATCTAATACAGATAATCCAAGTCAGGTAAGTTTTTGCAATAATGTCGCTTTAGATTTGGCAGCTAGTCGTTGGTATACTTTTATGGGTAATGGCGATAGTGTCATTATTTCAACTTGCAATAGTGCGACTAACTTTGATACCAAACTATTTGTTTATACTGGTGATTGTGATGGCTTGACTTGTTTTACAGCCAATGATGATATGATACCTGCTTGTCCTGATAATTTCTTTCATTCACAAGTAGCATTTCCAACCATTGTCGGAACGACTTATTATGTTTTGGTGACTGGCTATGGCTTTTCTTCGGGAGACTATGTATTGTCGGTCAATTGTCCTAATACGCCTGTTTGTCAACCTTCTTTACATGTGACAGGCAATGTTTATGGTGGCTTATATCAAGCAAGCAACGATGTCCATTCTGACTCGGCTACGGTTATTACGAATGATACCGTCACTTTCCACGCTGGTAACTATATTGATTTATTGGAAGATTTTGAGGTGACTTTGGGCGCACAATTTACTGCCGATATTCAAGATTGTGATACGCCGCCTGTGGCAAAACCTGTGGAAACTATGAACCAAGTATCGGAAGAATGTCCATCAGAGTCTATATCTCCCAAGCAATAAGTTCCCAATTTTCTTGGTCGGAGGTATAGGATAAAAAGTGCTTAAAACCGACTCTTTGATGGGCTTTTAAGGAGCGAACATTGCGAGTAGCAACTTCGGTGACAATGAGGTCAAAATCTGCTTGCATTTGTTGTTTTAGGTGAAGAAATAATCCATCGAAAATACCTTTGCCTCTAAATGTTTTGTCAATGCAAACTTGTCCCATGACAAAATAGCGATGGTCTTTGACCTTTTTTTCATTCCAAAAACTTTGTTCGATTTTTTCAAACATGGGAATCAAAATAGGGATGGCATTTTTTAGGTCAGGCAACATGATGAGCGTATAACCAATAATTTTATCTTGATGGCGAGCAACTACATGTGGATAAGGTTCATTCATTTGTTTTAGCAATGCTTCATCATGTTGGACGGTGACAAATCCTTCTTTTTCAATGATCTCTTGGGTTAAAGCAGTCTCTAAATTTTGTTGTTGTAAGGTGATGATCTCCTTTAAGTCTTTTAAGGTTTGAGCTGTTCCATAAGTGATCGCTGACATCTTTTAGTGATTTTTTTGGTATAAATCCAAGACTCCTTTGGCTTGATTGAAATGCCTTTTTTCATGGGCAATCACAATTTCTATGGCTTTTTGTAGGGTGTACACAATATATTGGTTGACAGGAGAACTGATGACGACTTTGGAAATATCTAATCTATCCAGTTTTTCAATCCATGTTTTGAGTTCTTGGTGATTGGCTTCTAATTGGTTGAGGATGCTGGCATCTATGTTGCTTTGGGTGGGTTCAAAGACGGGAAAGGTTTTTACCTTTTTTTCATTGGTGGGTTTGACGGAGTTGAAAATCATGTTGCCCATCCATTTGGTCATTCCTGGTATTTTGGCAACCCAAGAGCTTTTGTAGGTGGGTTCCAAACTTTTTTCAAAGATGCTAAAGTATTGTTCGTTGGTGGTGATGATGTGGTCTATGCATTGGGCAATGCTCCATTTGTCGGCTTGGGGTTGCCAGTTTAGGGTTTCTGGGTCGAGGCTTTGGAAGGTGTTGAGGTAGGTTTGGGTGCTTTGGTCGATTTCTTGGAGGTATTGTTG
>JAHDBB010000624.1 GCA_020630635.1 Chitinophagales bacterium | reverse complement strand
TTCCTCTCAAACATTGGGAAACACATTTTAAGAAAAAACCAGCTCAACTGATTGCATTAGGCGAAAAAACCTTATTTACACACGCTTTGTTGGTCGCTTGGGCAATGGCTGCTATCAAATATAAAAATGCAGAATGGGCGGCTTTATTACTAGAGTCTTGCGCTCTTAAAAACGAAAAATATTACAAATGGTTTGAGCCTCATATCTATCTTTTGGTGCAAATTGTCAAAAAAGAAAAGCTACAAGAAATTCTGATTAAGGCATTGAAAAAAGAAGGGGCAAATATCAATGGCGAAAGCCCTGTTTTTCTCTTATTGGCAAGTCTCAAACAAATCATAGAAGTAGAAACCGCTCAAACATTTTTTGAACAACTAAAGAAAGTATTAAAAAAACAAAAGCACAATTATTTAGCGAATCGTCTTTTTACCAATCTCAAAAAGATGGCGAAGATTTTCCCTGTCGAAATTCTGCCTTATCTCAATGAACATTGGAAATCGGATATTTTTGGAAAACTTGAAAAGTACGAAAAGAGCTTTAATGAGATGTACCACATTTTAGAGTTTCGATATCGAATGCTTAAAAATATTAAAGGAGAATAAATCACTAAAAAATTAAAATATAATGGCTAAAAAGAAAACGACCAAAACGAAAAAAGCAGAAAGCAACTTAATTCGCCAACATGCAGAACAAGAGTTTGCAGAAGAATTGGCAGCACTCAAAAAAGCGGATACGTATCCGAAACCTCCCAACTGGATTCTATCGCCTTGGGCAGTCTTACAATATTTGATGGGTGGAAAATTAGACAATGGATTCGAGATTACCCCAAAATATATTGGCAACTCAAGAGTTATTGAAATCGCCATCGCTTCATTGGCAACGGAACGGGCTTTGTTGCTGATTGGTGTGCCTGGAACGGCAAAGTCTTGGGTTTCTGAACATTTGACGGCTGCCATCTCTGGTGACTCGACGATGTTGGTACAAGGGACGGCTGGTTCAAGTGAAGATGCTTTGCGTTATAGCTGGAACTATGCCAAATTATTGGCAGAAGGTCCGTCTAAAAGTGCAATGGTTCCCAGTCCCATTATGCGAGCGATGACTTCGGGCAAGCTGGCAAGAATCGAGGAATTGACCCGTATTCCAGCCGATGTACAAGATACCTTACTCACGCTTTTATCCGAAAAAGTGATGCCGATTCCTGAATTAGATGAGGAAACGCAAGCACTTAAAGGTTTCAATATTATTGCGACGGCCAATGATAGAGATAAGGGAGTCAATGATCTTTCGAGTGCCTTAAAAAGACGTTTCAATACGGTAGTATTACCCTTGCCAGCGACCATTGATGAGGAGATCAAAATCGTCCAAACCCGTGTCGAAAAAATCGGTAAGTCTTTAGAGATTCCAGCAGAAGCACCTGCGATGGAAGAGATCAGACGTTTGGTGACGATCTTTAGAGAGTTGAGAAGTGGACGCACGGAAGATGGCAAAACCAAGTTAAAATCTCCTTCGGCGACTTTGAGTAGTGCGGAAGCCATTTCGGTGATGACCAATGGACTTTCTTTGTCGGCTCATTTTGGTGATGGCAATCTAAAGGCGGCTGATATTGCGGGTGGCTTGGTCGGTGCAGTCATCAAAGATCCAAGTACAGACAAGAAGATTTTTAAGGAATATTTGGAGACGGTTGTTAAGGAAAGAACAGGCTGGAAGGATTTGTATCGAGCTTGTCGGGAGGTCGTATAACTTTTAATTATGAATGGTGAATGATAAATTATAAATGCGGTTCGGTTCTTTTCTTTTTTAGGAGAGAAGGGGGAGATGCTTCGTCGTGATGGGTCTCCTCGCTATCCGTTCTCATTCGTGTTGCCAACGTTTTTTGAAGCCAACGCTGCCACACGAATACCACTTCTATCGGGTCTAGATGGTTGTGGGAAGGACTTCTTAGTGATCGAAAGTGTGACGAAGGGACGGACTATTCATTCTTTACATGTTGGGACGTAAAGGGACGTTATCCTTATAAAACAAATTAACTTGTCTAAAAAAATAAAACCGTCCCATCGTCCCAAAACCAAGTAAAGAACCGAAACGTCCCCTTACGTCCCTTTTTAAAAACGTCCCATCATCTCTGTAAAATATAAAAAACAACATTATGAGCATCAAACCTTCTTTGGCAAGAGGAACAAGAGATTTTGGTCCAGTCGAAGTTGCCAAACGACAATATATCATCAATACGATTAAAGAAGTCTATGAACTCTACGGCTTCCAACCTTTAGAAACACCTACCTTTGAAAAGCTAACTACACTCACAGGTAAGTATGGAGATGAAGGCGATACTTTACTATTCAAAATCCTCAATTCTGGCGACTTTCTCAAAAAGGTCGATGATGAAACGTTAGCCAGTCGAGATCGTCAAACCTTGCTTCCTAAAATCGCTGAAAAGGGTTTGCGATATGACTTGACCGTTCCCTTTGCTCGCTACGTGGTGATGAACCAACATGACATCACTTTTCCTTTCAAACGCTACCAAATTCAACCTGTTTGGAGAGCCGATAAACCCCAAAAAGGACGCTATCGAGAGTTTTATCAATGCGATGCCGACATCATTGGAAGCAATAGTTTGATTAATGAAGTAGAGTTAATTCAAATCATTGGAGAAGTCTATAAACGCTTGGGATTAAAAGACTATCTTATCAAGCTCAATAATCGAAAAGTCTTACAAGGTATCGCTGAAAAAATCGGTGCTGCTGACCAGTTTGTTGATTTGACAGTAGCAATTGATAAGTTGGATAAAATCGGTTTGGAAAAGGTAAAAGCGGAATTAATGGATCGAGGTATTGGTCAAGAAAGTGTGGATGAGTTGGGTAAGTTTTTGAGTTTTGAAGGGACGGCTGTAGAAACAATTGAATTTTTAAAAGCTCATTTATCAGATTCAGAGACGGGGTTGTTGGGTGTCACAGAGATGGCAACTATCTTTCAATATTTGGGAGATACAGATTTAAATATTAAGTTTGATCTGACATTGGCACGGGGTTTAAATTATTATACGGGGACGATCTTGGAGGTCGTGCCTACGACTACAAAAATGAGCAGTAGTATCAATGGTGGTGGTCGATACGATGATCTTACCAGTGTTTTTGGATTAAAAGATGTGTCAGGTGTTGGGATGTCTTTTGGCTTGGATCGAGTCTATGATGTCTTAGAAGAATTGAACTTATTTGATGAGTCGGTGATACAAACAACGAAGGCTTTGTTTATCAACTTTGATGCAGATTGCTTGGCTTATACTTTTCCAATCGTAACGGACTTGCGAAAGGAAGGTATTGCTGTTGAGATATTTCCTGAACCTGCGAAGAATGGCAAGAAGTTGAAAAGGCAAATGAATTATGCGAATAATAAAAAAATACCTTTTGTGGTTTTGACGGGTTCGGATGAAAAAGAAAGTGGTTTGTTTTCGTTTAAAAATATGGAAACTGGGGAACAAGAGAAATTGACGATTGAGGCGATAAAGGAAATATTAGGACGAGGGGACGTTTTTTAAAAAGGGACGTTTGGTTCTTTTCGTGGTTTGGGACGAAGAGACGGTTTCGGTTCTTTTCATGATGAGTTTTCGATTAATGAATGAGCAATCGTCCCTTCGTCACAACATGTAAAAAATGAAGAGTTCGTCCCTTCGTCCCAGTTTCTGACACTAAGAAGTACTTTCCACAACCAACTAGACCCGATAGTAGTGGTATTCGTGTAGAAGCGTTGGCTTAGAAAA
>JAHDBB010000623.1 GCA_020630635.1 Chitinophagales bacterium | reverse complement strand
ATGCAAAAAAACAGCGCATAATTTTTTGTTGCTGAAAGTAGTTTGAACTTACAAAGAAAGTAATGTCTCAAAATCAGCGATAATTTCTTTGACCATCTCTGTCGAGTTTAAGTCAAAAGAAGCCTCTTTGATTTCTGATAAGTCTAAGTATTCCTGAAGATTACTTTTGGGATGTTTTCCAAAAACTCGGATACGTTCTGCTATCTGATCTATCTCCTCTTTTACAAAATTGTACTCTTGCTCAAATATATCGTGTAAATCAAAAAAGTCTGGACCAACTACGTTCCAATGAAAGTTGCGAAGTTTTTGATAATGTACTTGTAGATTACACAATAATAGGTCGAGTTTTTCCACAATTTTAGTAGTTTCTTCAGATTCAAAACCTAAAGCTCTAAATGATTTTTTCTGTGACATATATAATGTTTTTTTAGTTGTTTAATATGGTTCTAATAGGATAAGGAATATCAATATAGTTTTGCTCAAATACTTTTTTAATTTCCATAATTGCCATACTCTTGGCTTGCAAGGCAGTGACATTGGAGCGAGCATTGATCCAAAATCTTACCTGAAAATCAATGGAGCTTTCTCCAAAGTTTAAATAATAAAATTCAATTTTTTCATTGGAGTTGGGTGGAAAAAGTCTAGTGATGGTTTGTACACAGATTCGTTTGGCTTTGCGTAAATCTGCATCATATCCTATTCCACAATCAAGTTGTATTTTAATTCTTTGGGTCAAACCAAAATTTTTGAAAGGATTTTCTAATACCAATTTATTGGGTATGACAACGATATTATTATCTGCTTCCTTGATCTTCATATTTCTGAGATTGATTTCAACTACTTTACCTTGATAGCCATTGGTTTCTACATAATCCCCGACATTGATGACATCTTTGACTGCCAAGTAAATACCCGAAAAAGTATTTGAGAGGGTCCCCTGCAAAGCCAAACTTACTGCCAAACCTGCTACCCCTGCACCTGCCAATAAAGAAGTCAGTACTTCATCTAAATTTAAGATAGAAAGTGCCAACAACAAGCCCATAGTCAATACAATAAAGGATATAATATTGGCTAAAAGATTACGGATAGAAGCCTGACGAATGGCTCTGCGAAGATACCTTTCAAACCAATTTCCCAAGTTTTTGGATAACCAATAAAAAATCGCAAAAACAAAGGTTGCCATAATAAAGTTGGGAAGATTCAAAAATATTTGATCAACCCAATTCCCTAATTTGTCCAATAATTTATTCCATGAGGATTCAAATTGTTCTTGCATAGTTTGAGTGATTTTGTGATGAATGATAGGATAATCGCCATTTTGGACTATAGTAAGAACTAAATAATGGTGAAGTCTGTACGTTCTTTATTGCAAATAGTCTTTAATGTTAGATCTAGTATAAATTCAAGAGATATACTTTTGCACAAAACATATTGGCTAAAGATATTCTTAGGTAAGTTATAGATTAAGATGATCCTATAGTTGTTAGGTGAAGTATAGAGAGTCAGACCTACATATTGGAAAAGGAAGTCAGAGAGTAGACTGTAATAAATAAACAGTTTGGGAAGAAGATAGGTAAGATTTTACTTTGCTCATATATTATATAAACAATAAAGATAGCCAAAAAGTTCATTTTTATCAGAAAATATTATAAGAATCATTTAAAATCCTATTTTAGGAGCGAAAGGTTTATTTTTCATCGCAATGGAAAGTCTCGCTATCCGTTCTTATCACCAAGCTACCCAAACCCCTTAGCCAATACACATTGGTGATACCACTACTATCGAGGCTATTTTGTAAAGGACAGAACTTATAGTAACTGAATAGAAAGTCACCCGTCACTTATCACCAGTCACCACCTAATCATAAAACTGCCAAGAAACGCCAAACTTTACAGCACGATCTGGCATCGGATAATTGGGCGAATTAGAGTAAGTCGCATTGAAATTCCAATAAAACAATCCTTGATTCAAATGTTGAGTTCTTACAAAAAATCGAACCTGTCGAATCTTAAAATTCAAGAAGAAATCAATCGTCGGATAAAACTGTAAAGTACTCGTAGGATTGACATAAAACTGGGCGATGGCTGGCGAGTAAAAAGGGGCTTTGTAATCTGTATTGTATCGAACCAGAACGCCCATCTCATAAAGCATGGAGTTATTGAAAGCTCGACGAGTGTGATATAAAGAACTCGTCAATAAAAGGGCAGGAACTTGTATCAAATCATTGCCTGAACGCTGTAAAGTGACATCATTTTCTGCTCGCCAATTCCCAAACTTCAATTCACTGTGTAGATGAATTTGCTGAATGTTTATCGCTTCTTCCACTTGGGTTGAAAGCTGGTTTTGATCCAATAAAACATAATCATTTAGACGATGTTGGGTGATGGTCACATTCAATAAATTTTTTGGATGTTGATAAATGAAGGAAAGCGTATTGACTTTTTCATCTTTGAAATCGTGATACCATTGGTGATGATTGGTAAAAAGACTTTGGTAAAAATAATCGGCTTGTTGACGACTCGTTTTATAATGCGCCAAAACTTGTCCCAACTTGATTTCATAACCCACTTTCCCTTCCAATATTAAGCCACCTGTCTGATAACCCAATAAACCGACCTGTACATTGGCATCATAATAAAACTTATTCTTAGGTTGGCTAAATAAGCGAGCTGAAAACCATGCATTTTGCCAATGTTTTGCCGATGATAGACGATAGGCAGTGGTATTGATAGTGTTTAAGCGAATGTATTGATGGTTTAAAGCGACTTTGACCCGAAAACCTTTATCTAAAGTATCTCTTTTAAAAGGATTTTTGCCTGTCAATAAAAAAGCCAATTCATTCTCATATTCTTGTTTTAAAAGGGAATCATTGGTTCCTGCTTGACTCAAATAGGTGTTGGGATAGTAGTCGGTATCATTGGCAGATTCACTGTAATGATAGCGTTCATTTTTATAAGCGATGGTGTGGGCAAGTCGCCAAGTTGGGTGAAAGACCTGTACTTTGGTCGAATCATCAATGGCTTTTTCCGTATGAAATCCACCATCAAAAGATTGTCGAAAACGAAACTGTCGATCACTGTCTTCTCGACGGGCAGCCGCTAAAAAGGGAGATAAGTTTTGACGTAAATAAGTACGGGTTTCATCCACATTGCCGCTGATACCGCCATTTTGTTCCAACACATGTTTGTTCCAAATATAAGTAAACCAGTTGTTGTATCGTTGCTTAGGGTGTTTGTACCAAGTGTTGACCGAGAGGTTGTGGACGTTGGTTTTTTCTCGGCTGTATAAACCGACTCTGTTAGACTTTCCTTGTGTGGGAATGCGTCGATAATTGACCGCTACATTGACCGTCTCTTTGATATTTTGGGAGTGTTCGACTTCAAAGAATTGTTCTTTGTACATGCCTTGTGCGTAGGTAGCTACGGTATAAGGCACAGAGCTAAAATAGTACTTGACATCTTTGGGCGTGTATCGGTATTGTTGAAAGTAGCGGTTGAGTCCGTAGTTGAAACGTAAACCCGTTTGGTATTGAAAGATGGAGTATAAATGCGGTTGTCCCGTGTTGCCCAATGAGAGGAAGGAGTTGATGGGTTTGTCGGTGGGATGGTAGTAATGAAAATGATGAATGGTCGTATCTAACTTTTGAAAGTCGTAAAAATCTAAGTCTTGGGTAAATCTGACTTGTTCGATCTTTTCGACAATATTGACCGTATCTTTTTCTAAAAATTGTCCAAAGCTTATGTTGGGAAATAAAATAAAACT
>JAHDBB010000622.1 GCA_020630635.1 Chitinophagales bacterium | reverse complement strand
TTCGACTTGTTCCTCAAATGTATAAGGTTCTTTAGGCTCATTGGCAGCGTTTATTCCCGACTCTTTGTTGTAGGCTTGGAGTTGTAGATAAATCGCTGCTTTGACCTCTCGTTCTTTCGCCAAATTGCCTCGCCAACCGTCTCGTTTGCCTTCTTTGACTGCCTTGTCTATCATCAAAGCCAACTTTTCATTTTTATCCAAACTGTTGTATAAGGCTCGTTGAGCGACGGTCTTTAAATTGTCGGGCGTGGCTTCGCTTTTGCCTTTTTGTACTTGCTCGACCAAGGCGGCTATCTGCTCTAAATAAGTTGCGTAATCAATCGCTTTGGCTTTTCTTTCTTGAATGATGGTCTCTAACAATTTTGACATTTCTTCAAAAAATACGGGATCAATCAAATGCTCTCGAATGATCTTTCTACGGACATTATTTTCGATGGTTTCTGCAACGGCTCCTTTGCTGGATTTAATGCCGTTGGGAAAGGTATGGATGGCTTCGTCTATCCCTGCTTGGGTGATGATGTCAAGTAAGGACATATCATCAAAAGGCGAAATCTTTTCGGGTTCATCTGCTTGGATGTAGGTGTCAATCAGATGGCGCATGTCGGCTTCGTAAGTCTTCAAGTCTAAAACTTCTCCGCTGGCTTGTTTGATTTCTTGACGCAATTTTAAATAGTGATCTACTTCTTTTTTGATGTTGATGGTTTCCTTTTCGGTATAGCCTGCAGATTCCATCTCATCGGAAATGTTGGCGTAAGCACGAATCAAAGATACAACCTTTTTGTATAAAGTGGTACGTCGGGTTTCGGTGGCTTTGAGGTCTGCTTTGATTTCTGTGTTGCCGCAAAAATAGTGAATGTAATCTAAAGTCGTTTTGGGGGACGCAACAGGTTCACAAAGCAGATGGAGTTCTTCTAAGGCATTGTCTAGACGTTCTTTGCCCACTTTTAAACGGTCTTTCAACATAATATCTATGTCTTTTGCCTCAAACTCATCGTAGTCCAATTCTGCTGTATAGAGTTGTAAGGCTCCTGTGCCTTTGTCATTGACCAAGTTCTTGAAAAGGTCTTTGTAATCGACGATATAACCAAATTGCTTGTCTTCGGTGTCTAAACGATTGACTCGACAAATGGCTTGAAATAAGCCGTGATCTCTCATACTTTTGTCAATGTACAAATAGGTACAACTGGGCGCATCGAAGCCTGTTAATAATTTGGAAACGACAATGAGTAGCTTCATATTGGCTGGCTCTTTGCTAAATTTTGCCTTTGCCCAATCTTCGTATTGTTCTGTTGTTTTTTGGTCTAAAAGCTCTTTGTACAAATGATACATAAACTCTTTGTCGGTCTCTGTATTGGCTCCTGTGTCTTCCTTTGAAATGTCTTTGGTTTGGGGATTGTAAGAGGTGACAATGGCGACTTTGTCTTTTAATTCTGAATTGGTCTTTTTAAATAATTCGTAGTATTTGCAGGCTTCAAAGATGGAACTGGCGACTAAGATGGCATTGCCTTTTTCGTTGGATAAACGGGGTTTGGTTCCAAAGTCGAAAATAATGTCTGCAACCACTCGCTCCATTCGTGAACGACTGCTCAATACTTTTTGCATCGTTCCCCATTTCTTTTTAATCTCGGATTTTTGAAAGTCGTTGAGTCCTCTTGTTTTGGCTTCAAACCATTCATCTATTCTTGTTTGAGAAGTGAGGTTTTGGTCGATGTCTCTGGCTTCATAGACCAAATCTAAAATCACGCCGTCTGCGACTCCTTCATTGAATTTGTAGGTATGAATGTATTTCCCAAAGACTTCTAAGGTGGTGCGTTTATCGGTCTTTAGCAAAGGGGTTCCTGTGAAGCCGATGAAAACGGCATTGGGCAATCGGGCTTTCATGATGCGGTGTAAACGCCCGCTTTGGGTTCGGTGACATTCATCGACAAAGACGAATAACTCGCCAACGGTTTGGGTGGGTTGGCTTTCTATTTCTTTGATGAATTTGTTAAAATCGCTTTTGTTTTTATTGCCAAATTTATGGACCAATGAACAGAGTAAACGGGGCGTGGGTTGGTTGAGTTGGGCAAGGAGGTCGCTACCGCTTTGGGTGCGATAAATCGTCTCTCCTACATCGGTAAAAACGCTTTTGATCTGCTTGTCCAATTCGTCTCTGTCGGTGATGATGGCAATACGGGCTTTGGGATTGTTTTCTAATATCCATTGGGCGAGATAAACCATCGTGATACTTTTGCCGCTTCCTTGTGTGTGCCAAATAATACCACCTTCGTAGCGGTTGATGTGTTTTTGGGCGGCTTTGATTCCAAAATATTGATGGACTCTGGGCAGTTTTTTGATGCCTCCGTCAAAGACGACAAAGTTGTAAATGATTTCTAAAAAACGGGCTTTTTCGCACATTTTTAAGAGATACTTATCCAATAGATTTCGGCTGTTGTCTTGTATCGCTTCTTTCCAAGTGAGATAATACTTTTCGGGGGTTTTGATGGTTCCGTAACGCAAGCCTTCGGTGTCGTTGCCTGCCCAAATGTACTGCATGGTGGCAAAAAATGGCTGGATAAAACGGTCTTGTTGGTTGGTGATGTTTTGGCGAATGCCTTCGTGAATGCTGACGATGCTTCGCTTGAGTTCTAATACACCCAATGCAATACCATTGACGTACATAACGATGTCGGGGCGTTTGGTTTTGTTGCCTTTGATGGTGACTTCTTCGGCGATGGCAAAGTCGTTGTTTTCCCAGTTTTGCCAATCTATAAAATGGACTTTTTCGGTATTTTTGCCCACTTCTGTTTTGATGTCGGCTCCGTAACGCAATAAGGCATATACGTTTTTATTGGTGGTGTAAAGGCTATCGCTAAAGTTGTTGGCGGTCGTTTTTAGCTGATAAATGGCTTTGTTGATTTGTGCCTTTTGGTAGCCTTGCTTTTGTAAGTAAGAGGTCAATAAGGTTTCTTCGATGTTGCGGTTGTTATCTCGTTCTTCCCAGTTGCCTAAATAGGTGTAGCCCAATTCTTTTTTAAAAAGTCGGACGACTCGGTTTTGGGTGACTCTTTCGATACTGCCTACTTTGGTCATACCAATCGGATTTTGCCTGTTAATAAATTTTGCATTAAGCCTTGTTTGAGTTGTTGGTATTTGGCTAGCTTTTTTTCTAAGGCTTCTATTTCGGTGTCCATGTCGGATAGGATGGTGGCGATTTGGATTTGTTCTTGTTTTGTTGGGGGTAATGGTATCAATATGGTTTTTAAATTTGCTTTAGAAACTCCATAAACTTTTAATCCTGTTGCTAGTTTATCTAATTGCGACTTCACATAATTAGATGAAACAATATAGCTCTTAAAACCTTTACAAAATATGTCCTTTTTTTCCCTTAGCAAAAAGGTATGTAATCCTGCAATTGCTTTATGACTTCCAAGATTTCTTACTTCAACACTTTTACCAATTCCACTATAATCCTCAGAAGCATCTGCCATTATCAAGTCTCCTTCTTTTAACAATGAATAATTTTTAACTTGTTCTTTATTTATAAAGTTTAATTCATCCTTTTTGAAGTCTAAAAAATATTCCAATTTAGTATGTATATCTCCATAATGAACATAACTTATTTCGCCACTTTCATAAGATTGCGCTCTTGAATAAGATGCTGTTGATAAAAAGGAAAATGCTTCATCAAAGCTTATAAATTCCCAATCATCTTTAGGTTTCAAAAGTTTTTGCATGGCACCTTGTTTGATGGCTCTTTTTTTAGCGATTTTTTGTTGGAGGG
>JAHDBB010000621.1 GCA_020630635.1 Chitinophagales bacterium | reverse complement strand
GCGTTTTGGAAGTCTTGGTTGAGGTCTATGGTCATAGAAATGGTGAATGGTGAATTATGAATGGTGAATTATGAATGGTGAATTATGAATGGTGAATTATGAATTATGAATTATGAGTCCACTCTGAAAAGTCTTTTTTTGATTTTATTATATTTTTCAAAAATATGTATTGATTGACAAAAAACAATGCAAACAAATTGAAAAAATTTTAATAAATAAGCTGTTTTAGCTTTTCAGAGTGGACTCAATTATAAATGATGAATGTGGTTTAACGTGGGTTTGGGATTAAAACAGTATTTTTTGAGGGATGTTTTGTAAACCATTTTTTGTGTGTTTTGACTGTTCATTTCCTTGTCTTCGCCAGACGGGCCTTCCTTTTTCAGTCGAAAAAAAGGAAGCAAAATTCTCGCTCAATCATACGTTCCTTTCACAAAGCCAACGCCCCGCTACCAGTAATTGAGTATCGCCAACGCTTCTTTTTCGGTTCTGATTTGAACAGCTAAAATAAATATCTAAAAACCGATAACTCTGATGTCGGCAAGGGAATGAATTCCCTCGCTCAGTAAATTTAAAACTTACTTGACAGATGACCTATTTGAAGTTGCCAATTACCTTATTACCAATCCTAAAAAGAGTAAGTCGTTTCAATTGGATTACCTCTTCTTTGACGGGAAGACCCATCCGATTGAAGCAATCTATTTTTTCTTTGACTTGATACTGTATTGCTTTCGTTACCAACTATCTATATATCTTGGCTCTGTTTCAGATTTTTGTTTTTTGGGAAAGCACTCTAAGGCATTGACTATCCATTTCCTAGTATCTTTGGGATCAATTACTTCGTCAAATTCAAGAGATTCAGCCGCATTAATCGCCTTTCCACTTTCGTATGCTTGTTTGACTAACTTTTTGAAAAGTGCTTGTCTTTCTTCTGTGTTTTCTATTTTTTCTAACTCTTTTTTATAGCCCAATTTTACCGCACCTTCTAAACCCATCGCTCCAAATTCGGCAGTCGGCCAGGCAATGGTAAAGAATGATTCATATAAACTGCCTCCAGCCATTGCCATTGCTCCTAAACCATAAGCCTTTCTTAAAACAACGGTTAGGATGGGAACATTTAGATTCGCTCCTGTTAAAAACATTCTGGAAGCATGACGAACCATAGCTGTTTGTTCGCAGTCGGGTCCTACCATAAAGCCTGGTACATCGCATAATGATAAAATAGGTAGATTAAAGGCACTACACAATTGCATAAATCGAGCTGCTTTGTCAGAGGCATCACTGTCAATGGCTCCACCTAAGTGACGAGAACTATTGGCAATTAAACCCATTGGTTTGCCTTCAATTCTTACCAAAGCAGTAACCATATTCTTTGCAAATCCACCTCTTAATTCTAAAATAGATTCTTCATCACAAAGTGTTTCAATGACTTTGAAAATCTTGTAAGCGTATTTTCTGTTTTCAGGAATGATGGTATGTAATAGGGATTGATCTCTACTGGTCCAGTCTTTTAAATCACCTTGAAAATAAGAGAGATACTTTTTAGCTACTTTGACTGCTTCGGCTTCATCTTTCACTAAAATATCAATGACTCCATTTTTGTATTGGCTTGCTGATGGTCCTATTTCTTTGGGATGATATTTACCCAAACCACCGCCTTCAATCATTGCAGGTCCGCCCATTCCAATAGAACTGTTTTCGGTAGCAATAATAACATCGGCACAGCCTGCAATAGCGGCATTGCCAGCAAAACAGTAACCAGCAGCTATGGCAATTCTGGGGACTCGACCACTTAATTTACAAAAGCTTGTCCATGTGGCGATATTCAATCCTGCCACGCTGATAGGATAGAAATCGACATCTCCTGGACGACCGCCGCCTCCTTCTACTAAAAAAATGATGGGCTTATTGGCTTTGGTGGCTAACTCTAATATGCGGTCTTTTTTCTTGTGATTGAATCCTCCTTGTGTTCCTGCTAAAACGGTAAAATCATAGCTTAGTACAAAACATTTTGAAGTTTCTTTGTCAAAGATTTCGCCATTGACTTCTCCAATACCTGCGATCAATCCGTCACTTGGTGTTTGCTCTCTCAACTCTTGATGAGATCTTCGTCCTTTTTGTCCAGCAATAATTAAGGAAGCCATTTCGATGAAGCTATCTTGATCACACAAATCCGTAATATTCTCTCTTGCGGTACGCATTCCTTTCGCATGTCTTTTCTCGACTACTTCACTGCGATTGGCATCTTCTAAATAAGATTTTCGTTGATACAATGCTTCTAAATCAGTACGATTACTGCTTTCTTTTTTGACCATTGGAAGGGTTTGTTTTGGGGCTTTTTCTGTTCAGTTCGTGGTTTTGGGACGAGGGGACGTTTCGGTTCTTTTCGTGGGTTGGGGACGAGGGGACGTTTCGGTTCTTTTCGTGGGTTTAAATATCTGTAAATCAACTATCCCACCATCACAACAATGTAAAAAATAAACAGCTCGTCCCTTCATCACAACATGTAGAAAACAAAAAATCCGTCCCTTCGTCCCTTTCTTTATTCTAACTATCACTAGTGTTTTCACCTGCTGCTTGTGGTATCGCAATTTTACGAACCCAATTAAACTTGTCTTCTACTTTTCCCAACTTCATACCAATCAATCGCTCTTTCATTTGTTTAGAATACGTTCTTTCTTCGACAGGAGGTAATTCTATTTTTTCGGTATTGGTTCCCAAAGATTTGATCGGAATGATGGCTGCTGCGGTTCCAGAACCAAAACAATCTTGTAACTTTCCGTTTTTGTGGGCTTCAAAAATTTCATCTATGGACAAAGGACGTTCTTCTACTTTTACGCCTTGATCTTTGAACAATTCGATAACACTTTGGCGAGTTGTTCCAGGAAGAATACAATCATTAAGGTCTGGCGTAATCACCACATCATCAATGACAAAAAATACGTTCATGGTTCCAATTTCTTGAACATATTTGTGTTCGTTGGCATCGGTCCACAATACCTGGTCGTAGCCTTTTTCTTGGGCGAGTTTGGCAGGATACAAAGCACCGCCATAGTTTCCAGCAGCTTTGGTAAATCCAGTTCCACCATCAACGGCTCTCACATAATGATCTTCAACATAAACGCTAACAGGATTGGCATAATAGGGACCAACAGGGCAGGTAAAAATAATAAAATGGAAGGTTTTGGAAGGTTTGACACCAATATACGGGTCAGAGCCAAACATAAAAGGACGGATATATAAGGCGGCTCCTTCGTCTCTCGGAATCCAATCACTATCTAAGTAGAGAAGTTCTTGTAATTTTTCTAAAAATACATCTTCGGGGACCGTTGGCATACACATTCTTTCGGCAGATTTATTGAAGCGACGGACATTGAGTTCTGGACGAAACATCAATACATTTCCATCGGCATCTTTATTGGCTTTCATTCCTTCAAATATCGCTTGTCCATAGTGTAAGGTCATCATGGCAGGTGTAATGGATAAGGCTTCATAAGGCTGGATGATTCCCTCATCCCATTGTCCATTTTCGTAGGTCATTACTAGCATGTGGTCAGAAAATACTCTGCCAAATGGCAGGTTGTCAAAGTCCACATCAGATAGCTTGCTTTTAGCTATTTTCTTCAAATTTGTCTTCAGTTCCATAGGATTTTTAAATTAGTTATTAAAAAATAACAATTGTGTGTGTGCTTTAATGTGTGTTTCATAGGGTGACGGGTCACTTTTTAGCTTGTGTAGGTATTCATTGTCAAGAATCAGTTTTTTTTTATAATAAAAAGGTATTGCTTTAGTTTTTTT
>JAHDBB010000620.1:2151-3808 GCA_020630635.1 Chitinophagales bacterium | reverse complement strand
TTTTAGACTAAGCTAAGGATAAAATTGACTAATCTCTTTAGACTCTTTTCATCACATTGCTGGTCAATGGGCAAAGGCAAAAGTCGTTGAGCCAATTTTTTTTCAAAGGTAAAGGATTTTATTGGATTTAAAACAACTTCTTGCCAATAGCTTGGAATATAAAAACCCTTTTGATGAAAAACTTTTTTGTCCCAATGTTTGGAGGGTAAAAATGGGTAACATAAAGGGGTTATATTGGGTATCGTTTTCCATTTTAAAAGATTGTATTTTCCCAATTGTTGATGTACATATTGGAAATGATTTTGACGCTTTTTTTGGATATGTTCAAAGTCCGTATGAGCGATTAGTTTTTGACTTAAAATACTGGCAAACTTTAAATCGCAACTCATTAAAGACTCGTTTTTCTTGAAATCTTGATAGGCTTTTTCTTGATTTTGTGCCACTTTTTCAATCAAATGGGTATAGATAAAATCGGTATTGATCGGTAAATTCAACTCCAATTTTTTAGGAGTAAACAAAAATGCACCGTCTGGAACGCCCATAAATTTTCGGGCAGAATTAAAGCCCCAAGTATAGGGCATTGCTTCAAAAAATGCTTGACTATGATCGACGATTAATTGTTGTTGGTAATGTTCAAAAAGTTGTTGTGTATAAGCTGACTTGACCCCAAAATAATTGACCCATAAAAAGTATTCATTGGGCTTAAGATTGGGTAAAACTTGGAGTTCCAAACTTTCATTGAGTGGGTAATATTGAAAGGGAATCTGAGCAACTTTGAATGCCTCTAATAAAGTATCACAAATATAAAAAGGAACATAGACCAAATCGGGTTTTGTCTGTTGTAAAATGAGGTGAAGACAAGCTCTTGCCGATGTCAAAAGGGGAACATTGGGAAGGGTAGGGGACGAATAAGAAGCAAGGTCTAAACCCAAAAAACCGCCTATGTGTTGGGATGTTTGCAAATGAGCGAAAATTGATTTAAAAAATGTTGGACTCGTTCCAATGGATTAAACATCAAAACATCAATGATAGACAAAAATGCTTGAAAAGTTTTTCCAAATTGAGGATAAACAATGGGTTGGGTTTTCAAAAAATACAGTCGTATCTCTTCTTTTAAAAAATCTTCTGAATCATATAAATCCTTTCCACCGATGGGATTGATGTATTTTTTTCCATCAATTGATTGGACGATAGCGATTACTTTTTGTTCCCTTTTTAAGCCATTGTCAAAGTCTAAATTGGAAGAAATAATCAAGGGCGTTTGAATCTCTAAGTATTGACAAACTTGTTGAATAGAGAAAAAAATATACTCAAACAAATTTGTATGAACGCAATAAAAACACTCTTTGACTAACTCAAAAGTTGACTTAAAAAAAGGAGCTTTTCGATATGCATTTTCGATTTGTGCTAAGATTTTTTTGCTACCTTTTTTTAAAAATTGCTCACTAAGTTTTCGTTGATTGATAGGCAAGTAATCAGAAGCCTTTTGGATACCAATACTAAAGAAATGAGCCTGATGATTCAATAAAATTTGATTGCGATTGATCCACGATTGTTTGGTATATTCTATCTCATCGTAAATGACCATCTTATCCACATACTTGATGAGCTGGAAGTAACCGATATAAGGAAAAAAATAGGGTTGCATGATTCCTAT
>JAHDBB010000620.1:0-2051 GCA_020630635.1 Chitinophagales bacterium | reverse complement strand
GTGATTTTATGATAAGAAGGCAAGCACAAAATTCGTTGAGCAATGTCTTCTGAAATCGGCATAGGTTGATAAGACGAAACGACTTTTATCAAATTCAAGGAAGGATGAAAATAGCGGCGAGGCGCAATATTATTTGCTTGCATTGTATCGTAAACTCGTTGGTTTCTTTCTCCACTATCAAAGACTACAGGAATGTAGGTATAATTGTAAGCATCAGGATCAAACTGCTGAAATTGTAAAAAGTCAACGTCTTGTAACTTCTGTTGATACATCCCAAAAATCTCTTTGCGTTTATTTAAAACATCCTCTAAATATTTTAAATTGGCCAAACCCAATGCCGCTTGTATTTCGGTCATTTTACCATTGGTTCCATCTCCTTGTACATTTTTGTCATCATCGAAACCAAAGAAACGCAATTGTTTTAAGCGTTTATGATATTCTTCCTTTTGTGTGATACAAGCACCACCTTCTCCTGTATTAAAAACCTTGGTCGCATGAAAACTAAGTGTTGAAATATCACCATAGTTCAAGATGGATTTTCCTTTATAATTGACAGCCATTGCATGAGCACCATCATAAATGACTTTGAGGTTGTATTTATCTGCGATGCTTTGAATGGCTTCTACTTCGCAAGGATTGCTAAATACATGAACAGGCATAATGGCAGTTGTTCTTGGGGTGATGGCAGCCTCTATTTTTTCGGGATCTAAATTAAAAGTTTTGGGATGGATGTCAGCGAATATAGGCGTACAGTTTTCCCACTTGATGGCGTTACAAGTGGCAATCCAACTAAAAGGAGTGGTGATGACTTCACCTTTACATTCTAAAGCTCTCAATGCAAAATGTAAAGCGATGGTTCCATTGGAGTTTGCTGTAAAATAGGGGACATTCAACAGTTGAGAAAGTTGCTGTTCCAACTCTATCAATAAAGGTCCGCTATTGGTCAGAAAACCAGAGTCCCAAGCCTTTTGAACAATGCTGGCAAACTCGTCAAAATCTGCTAAGAATGGACGAGTAGATGGAATGCGTTTAGGCATATCATTCTCTGTTATGGTAGAAGATGACAAAGAATTGTAAGAAGCAGGATTGAGCATGATTAATTATGACTTTTGTTTGACCGCTTCAACTAAGCGGCTTTGATTTAGGGCTTCTTGGTGATGTTTTTCAAAGTCATTGTGGTGAATCGCTCTCGCAAATTCTTTTAGAATATTGATAAAATGGTTGTCGGCTTCTATGTGATAGATTGTTTTTTTTCCTTGTTGTTCTAAGACGATTTGAGGTTTGAAATGAGGGCGAGGGGTAAATGATCTTTGTGCGGTGATCTTTCCTTCACTTCCCCAGATTTCATAGTTGCATTGATAAAAATGTTCAAAACCAAAAGCTACTTGTACGAATACTTCGTTGGGAGCAGTTAGAAAGGCTCCACCAGAAACATCTACTTTGTATTTTTGGTCATATTTTAAAAAGCTACTTTGGACCTCTAAATCTTGTCCTAAAAATAATTGTGCTGCTTTCAATGTATAGGCTCCTACATCTAATAATGCGCCACCTCCTAACTTTTTTTGATAGCGAATATTGTTATCGTCTTGGAAGGGTGGACAGGCAAAAGAGGAACGAAAACAACGAATGTCTCCAATCGCTCCTTCATCTATTAGATTTTGGACAAAACGGTGTTGTCGGTGAAACTGAAACATAAAGTCTTCTAAAACCAATAAGTTTTTTTCATTGGCTAACTCGATGACTTCTTTGGTATCTTTGAAAGAAGTCGTCAAGGATTTTTCTGTCAATACATGTTTGCCCGCTAATAATGATTTTTTAATCCATTCTTTGTGTAGTCCAGTTGGTAAGGGAATATAAATAGCGTTTATATCCTTGTTTTTTAAGAGTTTTGTATAACCTTCGATGGCTTCACAGTTGTATTGTTGGGCTAAAGGTTTGGCGTTGGCTAGTTTTCGGCTAGCGATGGCTGTGATGTTGTATTGTGGTAAGGATTGGAGGGCGGGAAGGATCGAACGACGGGCAATGTTGGCAGTGCTTAAAATGCCGATATT
>JAHDBB010000030.1:7073-23150 GCA_020630635.1 Chitinophagales bacterium | reverse complement strand
CGACTATCGACTATCGACTATCGACTATCGACTATCGACTATCGACTATCGACTCCAAAAAATAAAAGATTTTAATAATAATAACAGGTAAATATGTCACAATACGCATCACCAGCAAGAAAACCTTTAATTGAAGGTAGCAAGACTTATACCGACATTACTGAAGATATATGTGGACCTGTCGAAGCAGCTCCCAATATTCCATTTATCATAGGTTTTTTAATATCGGCTTCTCTCGCCTTGATGGGAGTTACCCTTATCGGCTATACCATTTGGAAAGGTATCGGCGTATGGGGAGAAAATAAAACCATCGGATGGGCTTGGGATATTACCAACTTCGTATGGTGGGTCGGTATCGGACACGCAGGAACACTGATTTCTGCGATCCTCTTACTATTCCGTCAAAAGTGGAGAACAGGGGTAAACCGTTCTGCGGAAGCGATGACGATCTTTGCGGTAGTCTGTGCAGGAATTTTCCCATTGATCCACATGGGGCGTATCTGGGATGCCTTCTTTATCTTCCCTTATTGGCCCAACTCAAGAGGTCCATTGTGGCCCAACTTCCTATCACCCTTGCTTTGGGACGTATTTGCAATTAGTACCTACTTTACCGTATCCCTATTATTCTGGTATACAGGTTTAGTACCCGATATGGCGACTATCCGAGATAGAGCCAGTGGATTTAGACGACGTATTTATTCAGCTTTAAGTTTTGGGTGGCGAGGAACTGCCCGTCAATGGCAACGTTTTGAATCCATCTCTTTGGTATTAGCAGGACTTTCTACACCACTGGTACTTTCTGTACACTCGGTGGTAAGTTTTGACTTCGCAACCTCAGTGATACCAGGATGGCACACGACCATCTTCCCACCTTACTTCGTTGCAGGAGCAATTTTCTCTGGATTTGCGATGGTATTGACCTTGATGTTGGTCGCTCGTAAAGTGATGAACTTAGAAGAGTATATTACCATCAACCACGTAGAGTCTATGAACAAGGTAATCTTGATGACAGGTTCTATTGTAGGGGTCGCTTATTTGACGGAGTTATTTATGGCGTGGTATTCTGGAAGTACTTATGAACAAGGAGCTTTTTATTATAGAGCATTAGGACCCTACTGGTGGTCGTATGCAGCCATGATGACTTGTAACGTAATTTCACCACAGATTTTCTGGATCAAGAGCATGAGAAGAAACCTATGGGTTACTTTCATCATGTCTATCTTTATCAACATTGGAATGTGGTTTGAGCGTTTCGTAATTATCGTTACTTCTTTGGCGACAGATTACCTTCCTTCAAGCTGGTTGTATTACCAACCAACATTCGTAGAGGTAGGAATCTTTATAGGAACGATGGGTATCTTTATGACCTTGTTCTTATTGTTCTGCAAGTTTGCACCAGTGGTTGCGATCGCAGAGGTAAAAAGTATCTTAAAAACATCGGGCGACCAATATATCGCTAAACAAGCAGAAGAGGATAAGCAAGAAGATGAGTTTGTCGATGACCTTTTACGTTCAGGAAGCATCACCGTAGCAAGACGTAATAAAAATAGTGATTAAACTTTGATAATGGGACGAAAGAGACGTTTTGGTTTAGTTCTTGGATTTGGGACGACGGGACGTTTTGGTTTAGTTCTTGGATTTGGGACGACGGGACGTTTTGGTTTAGTTCTTGGATTTGGGACGACGAGACGTTTGTGAGTCGATGATTAAGATAATAACGTCCCATCACGTCACATCGTCACTTTACGCCACTATCTAGTCCTAAGGAGTACTTTACCTTAACCAACTAGACCCGATAGTAGTGGTATTGCTGTAGCGGATTTGCCCCACAAGTCGAAAAGACTTGCGGTAGAGTAGGGCAGCAGCAATGAGAACGGATAGCGGGGAGACCCATTGCGACGAAGCAGTATCCATTCTCTCCTCTAAAAAGAAAAAAAATATTAAAACCTTAATTCAATAAAATGAGCGAAGAACATCATAGCGGAGTAAATGCCAATGAGGATAAAGTCACTCGTATCGAACACGAGGATTATATCGAATATCGTGAGTATAAAGATGGTGTGAATGGTAAGGAACACTACGAAGGTCGTTATGTTGCACCTGAAGCAGTGTATGAAGATGAGTTGTATAAAGAAGAAGAAAAAGACGAATATCGCTATTTGTTGGGGATGTTTGATGATGAAGTTCCCTTGTTGCATGCCATCGAAAAACTGCGAGCAAGTGGTATAGAGATTCATGATGCCTTGTCGCCATTTCCCGTACACGGTATTGATGATGCATTGGGCGCAAGAGAAACCAAATTGCATACCATGGGATTCTTGTTTGGAGCAACAGGTACCGCCTTCGCTCTATTAGCCATTTCGGGTATTTCAGTATTGAACTGGCCCAATAACTTTGGGGGTAAACCTTATTTTGCTTTACCAGGTTGGGTTCCTATCGGCTTTGAGTTGACCGTTTTATTCTCAGCAGTAGGGATGACCATTGTCTATTATCTAAGAAATGGTCTATCCGTTTTCAAAGATATTGAACCTTTAGAACCCCGTACTTCAAGTGACCGTTTTGCACTCGTTTTTGATATGCAACATTATAACTCTGATGCAGACATGAATCGAATCACCGATATGTTGAAAGAGTTGGGATGTATTGAGGTCAAACAGCGTACCGTAACAACCAGACACCCAAGCCACGAAGAACAATCAACGGCAGGATTTCAAGGTCTATAATAAGAATAGCTAAAGTTTTTGAGGGTTAAGTGATAAAGTGTTGTTAATGCCACTTGCCACTCTTAGAAAAAGTAAAATAGATGTATAATAAATTCATGTTAGTCGCAATCCTTTTGCTGATCGTCATGTACCTCTTCAAGTGCAAAGCATCAGGAAATTATACAGGACGAGAGTATATGCCCGATATGGCACACTCTCGTGCATACGATGTATATGTAGACGGTCCTGGTACACGTACTAAAATATTGCGAGAAAGCGGAGACCAACAACTAGATTACCAATTGTTTGCCGACGGAAAAGTGGCACGTAAGCCAGTGGCGGGAACCGTTCCAAGAGGTCAAAAACCTTATCCATTTCCCAATACAGAACAAGGATACGAACAAGCTGCTTCTTACGAAAATCCTTATTGGGATGCAGATAAAAAAATACTGGAAGAAGGAAAACAACATTATACGGTCTATTGTGCGGTTTGTCACGGCGAAAAAGGACAAGGACAAGGAAGTATTTCAGCAGCAGCAGGTGGACCTTACGGTGGTATTCCCAATTATTTTGGAGATGCTTATATCCAAATGCCAGAAGGAAAAATGTTCCATTCTATGCATTATGGAAAAGCCGATATGGGATCTTATGCCTCTCAATTATCAAAAGATGAACGTTGGAAAGTCGTGGCGTATATCAAGTCTCTACAAGCTGACTATGCTAAATCTAGCAAAGGTTTACCAAGCGATGAAGCAGCCTTAGCCTATGTAAGAGGCAAAAACTTAGCATTGAGTCCAACAGGAGAACCCATTGTCTCGGAATTGGAGTCTATGAAAACCACTAAGTTGAAAGTAGGAGACAAATTTGTCTTAAAAAATATTTTCTTTGATACAGGTAGTGCTGGCTTAAAAACAGAATCTTATTACGAATTAGATTTGTTACAGAATATCTTAAATAATAATGCTGATTCTAAAGTGGAAATTAGTGGACACACAGATAGTGATGGTGTTCCTGAAAACAATTTGACGCTTTCAGAAAATAGATCACAAGCAGCCTATCAGTATTTGATTAGCAAAGGAGTGAGCGAAGAGCAAATCACTTTTAAAGGATATGGTCAAGACCGTCCTGTTGCTCCTAATGATACTCCAGAAAATAAACAACAAAATAGAAGAGTGGAATTTGAAGTAATCGAATAGTTTAAAAGGAAGTAGGAGCAGATTGCATCTGTTCCATTTTACATCATCGGTTTTTAAATTTCACAGCATTAAAATAATAAATTAGAATGGCGCATTCACATTATCATAAGCCAGGTATAGAAAAATACGATTTTGACCCAAAACTAAGAACAGTTAGTATTGCATTAATGGTGGTTGGGTTGATTCTCTTTGTATTAGGAATCTTTACCAACATGGAATATCCAACCCGTATTTGGACAACCATGTTACACAATACCTACTACTTTTTAGGATTAGGCTTATTAGGCATGTTCTACGTAGCAGCCCAAACAATGGGATATAGTGGTTGGGTAATTTTGGTATCCAGAATCCCAGAAGCAATGGCAAGAGTCGTCCCGATATTCTCCGTTATACTAGGAGTCGTACTGGTCTTTGGATACAAGTCCATTTATCATTGGGCGCATGATGGCATTATGGACCCTGCCAGCAGTCATTACGATGAACTCATAGCTGGCAAAGCAGGCTTTTTAAATCCCATGTTCTTTTTTGGAGCAACCGTGATTTACTTAGTATTATGGTCTTTCTTTACCCTTTCCATTACCAACAATTCCTATAAACACGATACCAATCCAGGAATGAAATTGTACACCAGAAGTCGTACACTTTCCATGATGTTTCTTTTCGTTTTTGGAATATCCAGTTCAACCGCTTTGTGGCACTGGTTTATGTCGATAGATCCACACTGGTTCAGCACCTTATACGGTTGGTACTGTTTCATTAGTCTATTTGTAGGAGCCATTTCGACCACCATTCTAATTACTATTTATTTAAAAGGCAAAGGATACTTACAACATGTGAATGTAGAACACTTTCACGATTTAGGAAAATGGATGTTCGCCTTTAGTGTCGCTTGGGCATATTTATGGTTTGCACAATTCATGTTGATTTGGTACGGAAACATTCCAGAGGAGACCTTATACTTTATGGATCGTTACGAAAATTACAAAATTCCGTTTTTTCTCAACTTCTGTATCAACTTTATGCTTCCTTTCCTTGTTTTAATGACAGCAAGAGCGAAGAGAAGCAAGTTTGTTCTAATGTTCATTGCAAGCATGTTGGTCTTTGGACACTGGTTAGATTACTATTTATTAGCGATGCCAGGAGCCGTCAAAGGAGCCGCTTATATGCACGATGGACACGTCATTCACAACTTTGGATTTGGACTTTTAGAAATTGGTTGTCCGCTATTAATGGCAGGATTATTTCTTTTCTTAGTGTTCACCAATTTATCAAAGCAATCTTTGGTTCCAGTCAATCACCCATTCTTGCGTCAAAGTTACGAACACCACACCAATAGTATCTAAGTCCTAATTTTTAGGAGCGAAAGGTCAGTAGCTTCGTCGTTATAGAAAGTCCCGCTATCCGTTCTTATTCGTGTTGCCAACGTTTTGTGAAGCCAACGCTTCAGACACGAATACCACTACTATCGGGGCTAGATTATTGAGGACATAACCTCTTAGCAGCAGCTAGTTAAGTTCCAATATCAAAATTTTAAATTCTAAAAGACCTAGTGAAAGATCAGAAATAAACTATTCCAAAATGGGACTAAGAGATTTTTTGATTTTTTAGGCGAAAAACGCAGTCATAGCAGGGCTACGACGAGTATTTTCAACGAAAAAAATCGTAAAATGTCGATGTCACATGGAATAAGTTATTTTTGTTGTTTCACCTATAACCCAAAGAGCCACATTTTGTTTGTGACCATCGACTAAAAAATAAAAAAATATACAAGATATGATGAGTTTATTAGGAATAGCAGCCATTGCGTTAGTTATTGTCATCTTATTTCAAATATCCAAAGCAGGGGAGATGCTCAACGAGTTGGGCAACACAAAGAAAGCTGGTGATACCAACAATCGTGTACAAGCCAACCTCTTCTTGTGGACACTGATATTTGGACTATTAGCAATCGTTTGGTCCGCATTTCATTACTCTCCCATGTTCTTGCCAGAACCCTCATCTGAACATGGAGTTGGAATACAAAGAATGTATTTTTGGACATTAGTATCCATTGTTCCCATCTTTTTCATCACACAAATTCTTTTATTTGGATTTGCCTATCGTTACAAAAGAGATGAGACTCGGCTTTCCCACTATTTTCCAGAAAACAACAAACTAGAGCTGATTTGGTCAGCGATTCCAGCCGTTGTGATGGTACTATTAGTGACAGGAGGATTGCGTCAATGGCTAAAAATCACAGGTCCTATTCCAGAAGACCAACAAGAAGAAGTCATCACTATTGAGGCAACAGCCCAACAATTCAAGTGGGACATTCGCTATGCAGGTCCAGACAGAGAATTAGGAAAAAAAGCGGTACGAGAAATGAGTGATGACAATCCTTGGGGACAAGACTGGGCAGATGCAGCCAACAAAGATGACTTTGTTCCAACTGAGATCTACCTTCCTGTCAACAAACCAGTAATGGTCAAAATTAACTCATTAGATGTTTTACACAGCTTCTACTTACCACACTTCAAGGTAAAAATGGATGCAGTACCAGGTATTCCTACTCAATTCTGGTTTACTCCTACCAAGACCTCCGCAGAAATGCAAAACATATTAGATGATCCAGGTTTTGTGTACGAGTTGGCTTGTGCCGAATTATGTGGTAAAGCACACTTCAATATGAGAAAAGAAGTATATATTGTGACCGAAGATGAATTCAATGCGTGGATGAAAGAACAAAAATCACTTTATAGCCAATTTGCTGCACCTCAAAAAAATGCTGACGTAGATACTGAACAAGAAAAAGACGAAAAAGTAAATGTAGATAAAACAGTTTCCGCTTTATAGATGTTTTAATGTAGGAACAGATTGCATCTGTTCCTTAACAATCTTTCTAAAAGCGAAACTTATTTTTTAACAAGGGCGTTTAAAAAACCATTTTCAATGGCAAGTACAGATATTAACATAGATGCACACGAAGGTCACGGACACGACCATCATGATGACCACCATCACGAGCACGAAACCAATTTCGTTACGCATTATATTTTCAGTCAAGACCATAAAATGATTAGCAAGCAATTCCTCATCACAGGAATTATCTGGGCAATCATTGGTGTGGGCTTTTCTGTCTTATTCCGTTTACAATTAGGGTGGCCCGATGAGAGCTTCCCTATCTTTGAATATTTGTTAGGTAAATGGGGAGCAGGTGGAAAACTTGATGCAGAATTTTATTATGCCTTAGTAACGATGCACGGAACCATCATGGTCTTCTTTGTATTAACCGCAGGACTGAGTGGAACCTTCTCTAATTTATTGATTCCACTACAATGTGGTGCCAGGGATATGGCAAGTCCCTTCATGAATATGTTATCCTATTGGTTTTTCTTTGCGGCAGGAGTCGTCATGTTTATATCCCTGTTTGTACAGACAGGACCAGCATCGGGGGGCTGGACTGCTTACCCACCCCTTAGTGCCTTACAGTCCACCTCATCAGGGTCCGGACTGGGGATGACGCTCTGGCTAACCAGTATGAGTTTGTTTATTGTATCCTCCCTCTTAGGCGGTCTGAATTATGTGGCAACTGTACTGAATATGCGAACCAAAGGAATGACCATGATGCGTATGCCATTGACAATATGGGCATTCTTTTTTACAGCCGTATTAGGAGTCTTATCTTTCCCAGTATTATTGTCAGCTTGTATCCTATTGATCTTTGACAGACACTTTGGAACAGCATTCTATCTTTCGGATATATTTATTAATGGTGAACCCTTAAGAAATGCAGCAGGACAATTGGTCGAAGGAGGAAGCCCGATTTTGTACCAACACTTATTCTGGTTCTTAGGACACCCAGAGGTATATATCGTAATCTTACCAGCGATGGGTATGGTATCGCACATCTTAGCTACCAATGCCAAAAAGCCAATTTTTGGATACCATGCAATGGTTTACTCTATTATGGCAATTACCATTTTAGGTTTCTTAGTATGGGCGCACCATATGTTTGTATCAGGAATGAATCCATTTGTAGGATCAGTCTTTACCTTATTTACACTTTTGATTGCAGTACCCTCTGCGGTAAAAGTATTTAACTGGATTACAACGATATGGCGGGGTAACATTAACTTTACGCCAGCCATGATGTTCTCCATCGGATTCGTATCTTTATTTATTTCTGGTGGATTGACAGGTATCGTTTTAGGTAACCCTGCCTTAGATATTGGATATCACGATACATACTACGTAATTGCCCACTTCCACATCGTAATGGCGATGGCAGCAGGTTATGGACTGTTTGCAGGAGTCTATCACTGGTTCCCCAAAATGTTTGATGGACGAATGATGAATAACAATCTGGGATATATTCACTTTTGGATTACCTTCATTGGAAGTTACTGTATTTTCTGGCCTATGCACTACTTAGGAGAAGCAGGAGTACCAAGAAGATACTTCTCCTTTGCAGAATTCAATTTTGCCAATGGATTTGAAGACTTAAACGTATTCATTAGTGTGGCAAGTATAGTCGTATTTTTTGCTCAATTCTTATTTGTTATCAACTTCTTCTATAGTATCTTAAATGGTAAAAGAATGCGTTCTTTGAACCCTTGGGGATCTAATAGCTTAGAATGGACAACAGGCGCAAAAGGTATTCACGGAAACTGGGAAGGAGCCATTCCTGAAGTACACCGTTGGCCTTATGACTTCGGAAAAGATGGATATGAGCATATCCCACAAACGGTTGCAGATAAAGATTTGAAAGAGATCAAGACAAGTGAAAGATTACCGTCTAGATAATCTGAATCTATGACTTTTTGATAAAATAAACTAAAACTTAGCGAGAGGATACCTGTATCTTCTCGCTAAGTTGTTTTAGGACGTTAGCAATTATGAAAAATAAAGAAGGCTAAGTGAAATTTCAAGCCCAAACAGTAAGACTCAAAAATGCCAAAGAAGTCGTTATACGGGTAGGGAAGATATTCTAAATAAAATAAAAAATGCCTCGCTTCAATCGGATTGCTACCCAAGAATAGAAGAGGCAATCCGATTGATAAAGAGAAAGGAGTCTATTAATGTAAATCAATTGGATGGGTCTTCCCGTTCTTGCATAGCAATCTGATTGAAACGACTGACCCTTTCTTTTTTTATAATGAAGGTAACTCGGCAACTTTAGATGGGTAGCCGATACAGACCCAAACCAACTAGCCCCGATAGTAGTGGTATAAATGCACAAGCGTTGGCTTCCTAAAACGTTGGCTGCATTTATAAGAACGGATAGCGGGACTTTCTGTTGCGACGAAGCAACCCAACGTTCGCTCCAAAAGAAATAAAAATAAAAAAGAGTCAATAAAATACTAGGGTACATAAATAGAAAAATACAATCTGAACCGCAACCATCGACTGCGGACTATGGACTCGAAAAGACTACTTTTAAGCAATAAATGTTTTTGAAAAATAGTGATTTGATTTATGTCAACATATAGCAATAGCAACAATACTGGTTTTTTGCAACTCATAGCAAGTAAGTTTGAAGATCACAAACAACTGGTAAAATTTCGTCTGAATCTTACCGTTGTGTTTTCCGCACTGTTTGGATACCTAATGGCAGTCGGCGGAAGCTTTGAATGGTTCAGCGTTTTGATGTTAAGTGTAGGAGGATTTTTCGTCACCAGCTCTGCCAATGCCATCAACCAGATTATTGAAAAAGATTACGACAAATTGATGAAGCGAACAGCTAAACGCCCTTTGGCGGCAGGTCGCATGGAACTTACCGAAGCCATCCTTGTTGCAGGCTTATCGGCTGTGATGGGCTTAGTTGTTTTGTGGCATTTCTTTAGTCCAATGGTTGCTTTACTGGGAGCTATTTCATTAATTTCTTATGCCTTCATTTATACCCCACTCAAAAGAATTTCGCCCATTGCCGTATTTGTTGGAGCGATACCAGGAGCCTTGCCCGTATTGATTGGATGGATCGCCGCAACAGGCGCAGAAGGCTGGAACATTTATGGCTATCTTTTATTCAGCATTCAGTTCCTTTGGCAATTTCCACACTTTTGGGCAATCGGTTGGATGGGATATGATGACTATAAAAATGCAGGATTCAAACTATTGCCGATTGAGTATGACGCAAGAAATAAACAAACTGCCAATCAAATTATTTTATACACCATTGCGCTTGTCTTAGTCAATCTGTCAACCGTCTTGTTAGGTATGTGTGGATACTTTACCTTAGCAGCCGTATTACTTTTAGGTGGCTATTTCATTTATACAGGCGTGCGTTTATGGAATCGTTGCGACCATGCATCTGCTTTAAAAGTGATGTTTGCCTCATTGCTTTATTTGCCTTTGACCCAAATCATAATGGTCTTGGATAAAGTCTAAGTTAGCAATAAAAAACTTTTGACTTGTATAAATTGTTTTTTGATTAGGAGAGAATGGTTCCTCTTTCATCGTTACAGGTCTCCCCGCTATCCGTTCTTATTGCTGCTTGCCTTGCTCTACCGCAAGTCTTTTCGACTTGTGACTTAACGCCAACCCACAAACGCAGCAATACCACTACTATCGGGTCTAGTTGATCTAGGACACAACCTCTCACAAACTTTTTGAAAAACGCACTAGTTTATTTTTGGGATTAAAAAGAAGAGTGAAACTATCATAAAGAAAAGTTGCGCTTATATTTATCAACAAAAAAGAATTTCAAAGGGTCTAAATGTTTTATCTTTTAACAATCGTTGATTTTTATTAGGGATAACTTTTAGCAACTAAATGCAAAAGCCTATTTAATTTATATCCCAAAGGCAATATTTTAGAAAAAACAACATACTTATACTATCGACAAAAAACGGTTTTAAGCTACTATTTTTTTAGCCCAACTCAACTTTTTTATACCTTTTTTGTTCTAAATGAAGAAAAAAACCAATTTTTGCACATATTTTTTTTGCATTTACAAATAAAAGTATTATGTTTGTTAAAGATACAGTTGGTTTTTTTGTAAAAAAGTTTTACTTTAAACACATTAACTTATGAATGTTTCAAGAATGCCAACTGAATATAACTCAAGAATCCACCCCAAAAAATTTGCTCTTTGGCTTGGTTTAGGAAGCATTGTGATGCTATTTGCAGGACTTACAAGTGCCTTTATGGTAAGGCGTGCAGCAGGCAACTGGGTTGACTACAGAATACCAGAAACATTTATTGCAAGTACAATAGTGATTGTTTTGAGTAGTATTGTTATTCAGCTAGCATATTTTGCCTACAAACGCAATAACACTAAGATGTATAAAGTAGGATTAGGGGTAACGCTGCTTTTAGGTTTTGTCTTTTGTGTTCTGCAATATGTTGGATGGCAAGCATTAACTAATATCGGAATTCGGCTTACTGGAAATCCTTCAGGAAGTTTTCTCTACGTTATTTCGGGCATTCATGTAATACATGTTTTAGGTGGTATGCTCTTCCTTTTAGGTATGTTTCTTGCATCACTCATCAAAAAAGATCCTGTACAAGAACTTGTACTAGAGACCAACTTAAATAAAGAAAAATATCTTAACATTGAATT
This sequence comes from Chitinophagales bacterium, assembly GCA_020630635.1. Classification (GTDB taxonomy): domain Bacteria; phylum Bacteroidota; class Bacteroidia; order Chitinophagales; family UBA2359; genus JAHDBB01. The sequence continues at coordinate 11,712 of JAHDBB010000030.1, read as the reverse complement.
GTTGCTAACTTATTGGCATTTTATAGGTGTATTATGGATATATCTTTACTGGTTCTTCAATCACTATGCTGCATAAAACTTTATACCTACCAAGCTTAGAATCTTTCTTTTAAATTTCATACAATGTACTTATAAATAACCTACAATTAAAATCAACTTTTTAATTGTAAAAATACTTACCTCTATTTTATCTAAAGCAAACTGTACTGTGTTCATTTATAAATTTGTCAAGCTAACAACTTGAAAATATAATTATAACACTTTTGTTCTACAATTAGTGTTGTGAATACCGAAGTGTCTTGTTTTATAAAGTAAGTATGTTATGTTTATAAGTGCCTATTACTTAACACACATAATTTTTTTATTTCTTAACTCTAAGCTGGGAAATTTATGAAACGTAAAACCACCACCAAAAAAACAGCAGCCAAAAAGACAACGGCTGCTAAAAAAACAACGGCTAAAAAGACAGCCACTAAAAAAACAGCAGCCGCTAAAAAACCAACAGCCAAAAAAACAACGGCTACTAAAAAAACGGCTGCTAAAAAACCAACAGCCAAAAAACTTAGCACAAAGAAAACAACTGTCAAGCCCAAAACGACCGCTAAGGTTGTAAAAAAAGCAACTGCAACTAAAGCCAAAGGCCGCAAAGTAGCAGCAAAAAAGGAAAAAGAAGTAGTTGATGCTGCAGATGAGGTATGGAAAAAACTCAAAGTCAAAGGAGTTTCTTTTGGACCAACTAAGTACATGATCTCCAATTATGGTCGAATCAAGAGCTACACGAAAAAACCAGAAAATGGTAAAATCATCAAAGGTTCTAGAATTGGAGGCTACAAAACGCTTTGTGTTCGTTTAGACAACGGCAATCGTTCTACACGTTACTTCCACAAATTAGTAGCAGAGCATTTTGTCAAAAAAGACAGTAGAAAACAATCTTTTGTTATTCACCTCAACCACAATAAGTTGAACAACCATGTAGATAATCTCAAATGGGCAACTAAAGAAGAAGTGACAGAACATCAAAAGAAAAATCCTGTTCAACAACGCTACCATAAAGGCTTGGTAACCAACGCAAAATTGACCGAAGCTAAGGTAAAGTTGATTAAGCGTATGCTAAAACGTCAAAATGTTCGTCCTAAAATGATCGCTAAACAATTTGGTATTACACTTACTCAATTGAATCGAATCAAAAATGGCGAAAATTGGGGCTATGTAACAGCAGATTAGATGAATGCTGTACTTGCCAATTAAACAATAACTAAAAAGCAGAGGATAAATATCTTGAAAAAGATAACGTAACCTCTGCTTTTTATTTTAGTAATGATAAAAAAACAACTTCCACATTTTAACTGCGATATTTTCCGATGTATTTCGTTAAAAAGCCTCGTCTTAGCCCTGCTATGACTACGTTTTTTGCCTCATCCATCAAAAAGTCTCTTTGTTACAAATGAGGAATTTATTATTTAACCATTACTTACTTCCTTTTTTAGAAAGTGTAACTCTTACACTTTATTCATTCTCCTTTTTTCTTTCCTATTTTGTCTTCCTATTGTTAGAAAAGTCCTTGAATAATGACATTTGATTAGGCAAATGATAACATATTGTTTATCTTTGCGTACCAAAAATCAGAGGTTTTTGTCAAAGTATTTGGAAAGTTTCTATTTGATGTATTTTGAAATACTGAAACTTAAACAATCTTGACAAAAATTGAAATTAACTTAAATCATTTAAGATAATGGCTTCAGAAAATGCGGTTGCACAAGGCGATTGGGGGGGAGGAAAATCCCCTTTCAATGTCAGCTACGGAAAGTTAATGATGTGGTATTTCCTTTTATCGGATGCTTTCACCTTTTCGGCTCTTCTAATATCTTACGGTGCTATTCGATTTAGCTCGCCTTACTGGGCAGATCCCAACGTAGCATTTAGTAAAATGCCTTTTATGGGAGATGCCAATGTACCATTAGGATTTGTAAGTATCATGACTTTTATCCTTATCTTGAGTTCTGTATTTGTCGTTTTGGCGGTGATCGAAGGACATAGAGAAAACAAGGCAGGGGTTATGAAATGGATGCTAGGAGGTATTATTGGGGGGATAGCCTTCTTGGGCTGTCAAGCTTGGGAATGGACTCACCTTATTAGTCACGGTAATAATATTTGGGAAAATCATTATGGTCCACAAGCTTTTGGAATGCTCTTTTTCCTGATTACAGGTTTTCACGGTTTTCACGTATTCAGTGGTATCTGTCTCAATATATGGGCATTTGTCAATTCCGCCAATGGTGAATTTGGTCGTAGAAAAAATGGCTACGAAATGATCGAAAAAGTAGGACTCTATTGGCACTTTGTTGATTTAGTATGGGTCTTTGTATTCTTAGCCTTTTACTTATTATAAACTCAAACAATTCTTTCTTTCAAAATAATAGAAACAGATCGTATCTGTTGTTACCATTAAAGAATTTAAAACTTAAATAAAATGGGAGGACATCTAAGCGATGCAGAATATAAAAGCCAAGTAAGAGCTGTTTGGAAAGCAACTTTATGGCTTTCAATTATTACGATTGTAGAAGTTGTAGCAGCATTGATTTGGCCCGAAAGTGCGCCAAAGATGCCTTTAAATATCTTCTTTATCTTGGCAAGTTTACTCAAAGCCTACTTTATTGTAGGGGAGTTTATGCACGTCAAATACGAAACCAGAGCTTTGGCCATTACCATCTTAGCACCGACTATTTTCTTAGTTTGGTTCGTGATCGCTTTCCTTTGGGAAGGAGGCGAATGGCTCAACCTTCGTGAATATTGGGGCGTAATCGACCCGAATGCAGTGCATGCACCTACTCCTGCCGATCATGGACATGGTGGAGGTGGACATCACTAATCTCTAAACAATTTTAGTAACAATCTGTTATCCTAATAAAGAATCTTGGGATACAGTGGTTTATATAACAAGTCGTCATTGACCAAAATGTACTAAAGTATATTGGGTTAATGACGATTTTTTTGTATCACAAGCTGTTGTACCCTAATTTTGCAATATGAAACACTCCAAAAAGTTACTGGCTTTTTTGATAGTCCTGATTATTCCGATTTCTATCGGATTGATTCAACGAATGGCAAAGGGTGTACCCAAACGTCCCAAGCTCCCTCGCTTCTATGCCAATGTCAATGGTTTTGAATCAGACTACACTAAGACTGTCAAAGATACCCTCTGGCACATTGTCCCTCCCTTTAGTTTTACCGATCAAAATGGCAAAACCTTTACTGAGAAAAATCTAGAAGGCAATATCTATGTAGCCGACTTTGTTTTTACTTCTTGTCCAGGAATTTGTCCTTTAATGACGCAACAAATGAAGCGAATGCAAGACCGTCTAGAAGGTAAAACCAATAACCTAAAATTTTTAACCCATACCGTTGATCCTGATAGAGACACACCTGCCGTCCTCAAACAATATGGTGAAAAATATGGAGCCAATTTCGATCAGTGGACTTTTGTAACAGGTACAGAAGAAAAACTATACGATATTTGTCGCAATGGCTATCGTTTAGGAGTCGGACCAGGTACAGAAGATACCGAAGAATTTGATCATAGTGGACGCTTAGTATTATTAGATAGAGACCGCATCGTTCGAGGCTATTATTATGGAACCGATACCAATTCTGTCAATCAATTAATGAATGATATACTTGTCTTACAAATGGAATATCCCACGAAAGATAAGTTTGAATATAAGACAGATAATGTCAATGTCTCCATTGAGTCGAAGTCTAAACGCAAAACAAATTAAGCTTGCTTTTCTCAATAAAAACCCCATCCACTCCATTAAAATTTTAACATTAAGATTTAGAATCTAATAAGTTATGTCTGATACAACAGTTAAACGAGTAGAAAAACCCCTTTCGATAGCCATTGTCGTTTTTTCGGCAATAGTTGTTTCATTGGTAGCCTTGCTGTTTTTCATTGCGCCACCACAAATCAGCTTACCTTTTGATCCTAGCATTCTACCCCAATTCAATGCTTTGATGAATACAGGTGTCACGATTATGTTGCTGATGAGTCTTTATTTTATCAAAAATAAAAACATCAATGCTCATCGTTTTTGCAATATTACTGCATTGGTTTTATCAGCTTTATTTTTGGTTTCCTACGTCATTTATCACAGTGTTTCAGAAAGTACGGTGTTTGGAGACATAAGTGGAGATGGCGTTTTAAGTGATTCAGAAAGAGAAGCCGTTGGCGGAATGCGGATGGTTTACCTCATTTTATTGTTGACCCATATCCCCTTAGCCGCTATCATTTTGCCCATTATTTTATTTACATTTATGCGAGCATTTTTAGGACAAAATGACAAGCATCGAAAAGTTGCTCGTTGGACCATGCCACTTTGGTTATACGTTTCCATTACAGGCGTTTTGATCTATTGGATGGTTTCACCTTATTATTAATAGAGTGACAAGTAAGTCGTGACTGATGACTTTTCCTTTCTTTAGGAGCGAAAGGTTGGATGCTTCGTCGAGCAGGAAAGTCCCGCTATCCGCTCTTATAAATGCAGCCAAGTTTTAGGTAGCAAAGCTATTGCATTTATACCGCTACTATCGGGGCTATTTTCCACAGACACAACATTTCACAAACTGAACCGCTTTAGAATTT
>JAHDBB010000030.1:3016-6973 GCA_020630635.1 Chitinophagales bacterium | reverse complement strand
AGGATTTTGATATTAGAATTTCATCCATTCGGGGCTATTTTCCACAGACACAACATTTCACAAACTGAACCGCTTTAGAATTTAGGATTTTGATATTAGAATTTCATCCATTCGGGGCTATTTTCCACAGACACAACACAATAATACTTGAACGGATTTAACATTTAGCAATCAAAAAATAGAATTTTCAAGTCATGTCGATTATAAAAAAAATAGTTTTAAGCCTATGTATTTGGAGCTTTGCCTTTGTCGAAATATGGGCGCAGTGTCCGATGTGCAAGGCCGCTGCTGAATCCAATTTAAAGGAAGGAGGCACAGCCGCTATGGGATTGAATCAAGGCATCATATACCTGTTTCTAACACCTTTTTGCATAGCAGGTACACTCATTGTTTTATGGTTTTGGTTTAACCGAAAGAAAGCCGATGAATTAGAAACAGAAGAAATACCAATGGAGCATTTATCCGAGTCATCATAAAAGAAATCTGTTTTTCATTTAAGAGTCTAAACAGTTTTGCTTCATTCTTTAGGATGAAGCGACAAGTTATCAACATCTCTTAATAAGAAGTACTTGCCCCAACCAATTAGACCCGATAGTAGTGGTATGCTAAACGCAGCCTTGCTAATCAAATGGTGACTTCAAGTCATCATTTGATTGAGCCAAGCTTTTAGCATAAGAACGAATAGCGGGGAGATCCACCACGACGAAGCATCAGTCCCTTCTCTCCTAAAAAACAAAACCATGAAAACCAAATTAAAAGTTTTCGCATACATCATCCGATATAAAAATGAACAAGCCGAGTTATTGGTTTTTGAACATCGAGACTATCCAGAAGCAGGTATCCAAGTGCCAGCAGGAACGGTAGAAGAAAATGAACAATTAGAAAGAGCTTTGCAACGAGAAGTAAAAGAAGAGTCAGGTTTGACCCAATTTTCTTCTATCCAATTTTTAGGAGAAACCACTTTTTTTAAAGAAGTTACTCAAGAAATGCACCATCGACATTATTATCAACTTCATTTTGAAGAGGATGGACCAGATTTTTTTCAGCATATTGTCACAGGACATGGAGAAGATGAAAACTTAGTTTTTGACTATTATTGGGTTCAAATTGATGAACTTCCAGCGTTGATAGCGAAGCATGATGAGATGGTTGATTCTCTAAAAATCAAAAGATAATCGAATTTTTTTCCTCTTTTTTTAAAAAAAGATCGACTTTTTAAAGAAAAAAAATCTTTTTTGTACTTCACAACTGGGGAAAATGTAATATTGTGTAATTGTGTTATATGTATTATTTTGCTTTGTTTTTTTATTTTATTGAATAATATTTTTTTGTTATAAGTATCTTTTTTCTTATCAGTTTTTTATCTCACCTTTTTAGCCTTTCAACTCCTTACTTTTTACCTTTCAATTTGAACCTTTTGACGGCTTTTTTTAATAAAAAAGGGGGCTTTTAGTAGCTATTTTACCCATTTTTTGCCTAAAAAAGCAGCGACAACTGCCAAAAAATGTAATTGTTGGGCGTGATAATCTACAGTAATTTAGCACTATAAAATAAAGGGAACAACTTTTATTTGCACCTTAAAACAAAAACTGAATTATTAACCTTTTTATTAACCCATTAATTTTAGGAAGGGTTTTAAGATGAAAGATGATACTTAATTTTAAATCCCTTCCTTTTATTCATTGCAAATCCCCAATTTGCTATGGAAAAAACATCAACCACATTATGAAACGCTTATGGTTATATTGTTTGCTTCTTTCTTTGCTGGTGAACGGCTCAATTCACCTTATGGGAGGAGTAGAACAAACAAAGGATCGTTTGCACAAAATAGTTTTAAATGAAAATTCGTTAAGAGACTATTTGCCCACACCGCTACAATTTATAAACACCCAAACTACATTTCGTTCGCTAGACTCTGACAAACTAGTGGACATTGAACCCTTAAAAACACCTAACATGGACAATTTTATTATTGGATATGCTGATACTAGAAAGTAGTAAAAAAAACGCATAATCATTTTAACCCGTAACCCTTTAACTTTTTGTTGTAGTAAAGAAAAACCATCAAGCATTTATATGTTTGATGGTTTTAAAAAAGCCCGTTTTATATTATTTATCCCTATTTTTACCCCATTCGATCTTTTAAGATTTTCGCAAAAGAACGGGATTGAATTTCTTCAAGAGTCAATCCTGTCGGAGCGATTTCCCCTTCATTAATCGCCCCACAATTAAGGGCTTTTAAAAAGTAATTTAGAAGCCCTTGCCCTGTGGCGGCATCATCAAAGACATCTCCAGACAAGGTAGCTTGTCCTGCTTTTTCCATAAAATTGTGCAGTCGTTGTGCCGCTGCATCGTAATTTTCTAAAAAGAAGGAAAAAACGGCAGCATAACGAACTGGCAATTGAGCAGGATTTAAGTCCCATCCTTGATAATATCCATGCCACAAAGAATGACGAATGTGATCATATCCCATTTTCCATGCACCATGTACCACGTCTATATTTTCTTGCATTTGTTCCTCCGTCAAGTCATTCCCTCTGTGTGGACCTACAGGCATTACATTGGTCGCACCATCTGAAAGAAAGATACCTGTTTGACCCAATGCCACACGCATCATATGATGAGCAAAGTCACAAACAGGATGATCCATCACTTGATAGTTGGCAGTTATATTACAAGAAGCCGTATAATCATAGGTCCCAAAATGCGCTCCAACGCAACGCCCTTTGGCAGCATGAAGAATAGCTCGCAATGGATTGGCTCCATCTGAATTCATAATGGATTGAGTGATCTCTACCATAAATTCCATCTTCAAACCTCCTTCATTTAGACCCGTATTTTTTTCAAGAACTTCAAAGGCTTGAATGAGTGCCGTTACTTGTTCTGGAATTGAAACTTTGGGCAAAGTAATTACAAAATTTTGAGGTAATTTACCACCAGTTGCATCTACTAAAGTCGAAACAAAAATATCTAAAGTACGGATACTACGTTCTTTCAATTCTTCTGTAAAGGGCTTTATACGGATACCAATAAAAGGCGAGAGGTTATTATTTTTCATCGCTTTTGCTACTTCTAAAGCCGTAAACGCTGCTGTTGCATCTTCTTCATCGTCGGGACGATTTCCAAAGCCATCTTCAAAGTCAATTCTAAAATCTTCTACCGCTTCATTGACTAATTTTGCTTTAACTTTTTCATAAACCGTATAAGGCAACCACGCTTCATGTTGCTTGCGTTCTTCTTCAGAAAGTGCGGCTAATCTTTGAACTAAATTTTGTGTATCATCCTCGCTATCAGGGAGTTGGTCGTGCTTTGGAAGTCCCAATGCTTTTGCTAAGACTACAAAATTGGGCGCATAAGTTTCAAGGGTTCGCTGTGCAACTTTCCCCAAATTAGTAATGGTGGTTTCTTTAAATAATTGTGCGCCACCATAAACGGTATGGACGGGCTGACGGTTGGCAGAGTCGCCTGGGTATAAATGCATAAATGCAAGGTTGGCAACTTTTAATTCATCTAAAATTTGAGCTTTGTCGTTTTGAGAAATACTTGTTTTCATTTATAATTATTTATTTAGTGACAGGTGACTTATAGTTCAATTCGTGCTTTTGTGACTGGTGATTGATTGTTCATTTTGTGATTTTCTTTTTTTAGGAGCGAAAGAAATTTTATAATGGTGAATTGTGAATGATAAATTATTAATGCGGTTCGTTTTGTGGTTTTCTTTTTTTAGGAGCGAAAGGTTGGTGCTTCGTCGGAAAGGAAAGTCCCGCTATCCGTTCCTATGAATGCAGCTAAGCTTTAGGTAGCCAACACAGAGCATTCATACCACTACTATCGGGGCTATTTTGAAAGGACACAGCCCAATAGTAACTGAAGCGCATTCGTGTATTGGTGGCAAAAATCAAGAAAAGAACTGAATCAAACTTATCATTCATAATTCATAATTCATCATTTACCATT
>JAHDBB010000030.1:0-2916 GCA_020630635.1 Chitinophagales bacterium | reverse complement strand
TTACCATTTACCATTTACCATTTACCATTTACCATTTACCATTTACCATTTACCATTTACCACTGTTAGCTTCCCCGATAAGTCGAGTACCCAAAAGGATTGAGTAATAACGGAACATGATAATGACTACTATCAAAAGTTTCAAATAAGATAGAGACTTCAGGATAGAAGGTTTTTTTTCGTTGTTTCGCAAAATATTCTCCTGTTTCAAAAACCATACGGTAAACTCCTGCGGGTAGTTCTTTGTCTTTGGATAATAAATCGCCAATCCGTCCATCGGCATCAGTGGTCCCTTGGGCTATCTTTTTCCAACGAGTATTGTTTTTTTGTTGTAAAGTAATGGTGATACCTTTAGCAGGTTTTCCTTTTGAGGTATCTAAAACATGTGTGGTGATCTGACTCATTTTTTAAGAGTTTATAAGCTTATTAATACGAATTTGAGTGATTTTATTTTGTTCTTCCTTAGCGATCAAAATTTCTTGTTCAGGAGTATTTAAGTAACGAGTTTGAAGCATTTGGAGCATTTCGCTGGCAGATTTCCCTGTTGCACAAACGATAAAGATGTAGCCAAATTTCTGCTCATAGGCTTCATTTCCTTTTGCCAAAGCGACCAATGTTTCGTGAGAAGCAGATTGTACGCCTGATTGTTCGTTGCCTGCCCATTTTTTGGTATTGGCAAATTTTTTAGCGAGACTTTCCATATCTCCAATTTTGGGATGATGGGTAAATGCTTCACGCCAATCCTCCTCGATACATTGTTTCCAAGCTTTATCAGCCTTTTTGAGCATTTGTTTTTTGGACTTAAAAGGAAAGTAAATCATCATATCTAACGCCCAAGTTTTAGAACCACAACATTTGAGCAGCTCTTTTTTGGCTTGTTTAGGAAGTAAAAAGTTAAATTCTTCTAAGGTCATTTTACTTTATTTCAGGATTTATATTTCATCGTATTTATTACCGAAAATTCTTAGGCGACTGACACCACCGTCGGGATAGATTTTGAGGCGAACATGGGTGAATGGACCTTGTTCTAAGATTTCATTTTCAAAAAGATGTTCTTGGTCCGCTTCTAATTTGGAAGGAGGGAGGATTTCGGTCCATTGAGTATTTTTTAACTCCTCTAAGTTTTGGATATTACAACCTTCGATAGAACAACGGTCTGGGTAATTGCCTTTGAAATGGCAAGTATCTACCAAGAATTTATTGATGGTTCCTTTTGTTGCTAATTGGATGATGACCCAATCGACATTGTTAGGTGTACGATTTCTTTTGGTTTCCCAACCATCTCCCATATTGATTCCTCTACCGGGCATCAGTAGATTTTGCATGTGGCTAAAAAACATGTCGTTGCATTCTATGGGTCTTGCCCCATTGAGAACGGACGCTAAGTCTAATTCTTCTTCTGTCTGGATGCTATTCCAGTCTTTGTAAACATCTCCATAAACTTTGAATCGAGCAACGCCACCATCGGGATAGATATTGAGGCGAAGGTGTGTCCATATTTCATTGGTGTCGATTTCAAAGAAATGTTGACTTCCGGGATTGAGAGGCGATTTGGGAAGGATTTCTACCCACTGTATTTCATCTGATTGTAGGGCATTAATACTGGTCGTATTGGAAACATTGCAAGCCTCTACACTGGCAAAGGGTGGGTGATTGCCTAAGAAATGGTTGGTGTCGATGTCTAAGCCTTGTATGACACCTGATGCGCCTAATTGAATGATGCACCAGTCATATCCTGCTACTCGTTTTCTTCTGGATTCCCAACCGTCCATCCATTTTCCTCTTTCGGTGTATTTGTCAGGAATAAAAATACCTCGACCTGGTTTTAAAAGATTTTCTTTTTCTGCAAAAAAATCATCACTGGTAACTAATGCTTTTGCGCCAATTTTAGCAGCCGCTAAGTTGGTTAATTTCGTGAAATATGGTGTGTTTTCTTGATTCATATTTTTAATTTTTGGGTGACAATGGGATGTTGTGGTTCTTTCTTGGTTTTGGGGACGATGGGACGTTTTTTAAAAGGGACGTAAAAGGGGACGTTGTGGTTCATTACTTGGTTTTTGGGACGTAAGGGGACGTTTTGGCTCATTGCTTGGTTTTTGGGACGATGGGACGTTTGGGTTCATTGTTTGATTTTTGGGAGGTAAGGACGGTTTCAATTTATTTTGTTATTATTTTTCGATTAATAAAAATGCAATCGTCCCTTTACGTCCCTTCGTCACAACATGTAAAATCTGAACCGTTCATCCCTATTTTCTAGTACGAAGAAGTACTGAACTTAACCATCTAGACCCGATAGTAGTGGTATTCGTGTAGAAGCGTTGGCTGCCTAAAATAAGGCAACACGAATAAGAACGGGTAGCGGGACTTTCCAATACGACGAAGCTACATCTGTTCTCTCCTAATAATCATCCCCTTTTGTAAATTTATAAATTGTCCCTTTTCAAATACCTTTTGTCCTGCTACATAAGTTTGTTGTACTTTTCCAAAAAGTGGTTGATTGAGATAAGGTGTTACTTTGTGGCGATGGAAAATATCTGCTTCTTTAGGTATAAATGAAGCCTCTGGATTCCATACGACCAAGTCCGCATCATAGCCCTCCGCAATCCTTCCCTTTCGATGCTGTAAATTTAGAAATTTAGCAGGGTTTTCACTCAACCATTGAGCGATTTTTTTGACGTTGATACCTCTTTCTTTGGCTCTTGTCCATAAAGCAGGAAGCGCAAATTGTAAGCCTGCAATACCGCCCCAAGCCTTTTGAAAATTACCACTTTCTAATTCTTTGATAGAGGGTGGAGCAGGGGAGTGATCGGTCGCTACAAAATCAATAATATCGGCTTCTAATGCTTTCCAAAGCTGTTCATTGTTGGCGGCTTCACGAATAGGCGGAGCGCATTTATAAGCCGTTTGAGCATCGGG
>JAHDBB010000029.1 GCA_020630635.1 Chitinophagales bacterium | reverse complement strand
ATTTTAATTTTTTTTGCAAACATACAAGCGGGGAGACCCGTTGCGATGAAAGAGTGATAACCTTTCTCTCCTAATAAAAAATAGGAAACAAAGAGAAAGTCACCAGCAACGTGTCACCTGTCACTCATTAAAAATCTCTCCTAATAAAAAATAATTAGTCTTATGAAGAAAATTTACTTGTTATTGTGTTTATGCCTTTCTTTATGTGTAAATGCACAAGATGATGTGGCTCGTTTAGAGGTCGCTGTAGATGTTGAAAAAGAAACCGTTTTAGAAAGTTGTGAAGATGGGCTGTTAGGAACAGATGAGTTGAGATTGGATTGTGGGGGACCTAATTGTCCACGCTGTATTCCGCTTTTGTATAATGTAGAGTGTGATGAAGATGAAGGCTTTTTTACAGTCACTTTATCTTTACCTGCGTTTTGGTGGTTAGAAGAATTTGAGCAATTGAATTATGTATATACCTATAGTGGAGATTATAATAATGAATGTTTTATTTTAGATGATTGTTTTGCTATTGTAGAATATCCTGATGGAACGAATGCAACAGTAAATATTCATTTAAGAGATTCAGATGGAAATACACAGGCTTATGGACAAGTCGTGGCGAAACCTGTTTGTGTGAAGGTGGATATTTTTGATGATCCTGAATGTGAAGACCCGAATTTTGCCGTTCAAACAACGATCTTGGAAGGCGATGAGTTGTCGTATATGTTGAAATTGGAAATCGAAGGAGGGGAACCGCCTTACGCTATCCGAGATAATGTTACTAACTTTTTCTATGAGGTGAATGTTGAGAATAATGAGTATTATCTAGGAGCGTTGCCTAATGGTTTTGAAATTGATGCAACCGTTTATGATAATAATGGATGTAGTGCCGCAGTTGTACCAATGGAACCTGGTACGGGTTTAGCATCCGTAAATAATCAAACAGGCAATAAATGCAAAGGCTTGGTTAAAGAGATGCAAGTAACAGCCAATACTTTGCTATTGGACTTACAAGAAACCACAGAAGTAAGTCTAAATGTTTATACTATGAATGGAGCATTGGTCGGTTCTTTATTGAACAATGAACGCTTGCCTATTGGACAAAATCAGTTGTCATTGGATACACGTTCTTTTGGACAAGGATTGTATATCTATCAATTGCAAACTTGTGAAGGAAAAGTGAGTCAAAAAATACTAAAACAATAATATTTGAAGAACCTAAAACTTGATGAGACCTAGCCTTTTGGCATCGTTTTCCGCTTCTGCAAAATCTTTAAAGAAAAACAGAAGGGGATGACGGTCAAAACGCTGGGTTTCTTCTTTTAATTGAGCCAGTTTTTCGCTGGCATAAACCTCCCTAATGTAGATGCGTGAAATTCGGTCAGGAAATAAATCCGCAATACTCAAATAAATCAACGCATCTTTCTCTGAACTATCACCCACCAAGATAAATTTCATATCTTTACACAACTCCACAATTTGTTTAATTGCCAAAAACTTTTGCTCTGTCTTATAGTCCTTTTGATGATAATGTTTGGTCGTTGAAATATTTCTTAAAAGCATCGGACCTTTCGGAAATTTATGTAAATCGAAGAAGTGTTGTAAAAGATCATATAATTCAAATGGACTTCGGGAAACATAAAAAATCGGCGGCTTATTGGCGTTGTTTTTGATAAGTCGATGACAAAAAAGTGCTGCGCCTTTGATAGGTTGCTTACGAAAAGCATTGCCAATGATGGCTTTTAAAATGGTGCGTTTTTTATGACGAACTTGGGTGTGTACCAATGTATCATCAATATCACTAATGATGGCGATTGGGCTTTCTTGATGTAGGGTGGAGACACTTTGATCTGTTTGCGTTTTAAAATCTAATTCGGGAAAGTGCCAAAAACAATTGTAGCTTTTTTGTGGCTTCTCGACCTTAAAATCTTCACTCCAAATTTCAAAATAGCCATATTGATCGGTTGAAAAAGGTATCTCAAAGTTTTGTATTTTGAGCCTTCCTTTTTGATTGCCGATGCCTTTGGCAAAAAAACGTCTTTTAGTATTGACAAAATTATGCCAAAACCAATCGCTTTCTTTGGCTTTTCTAAGATGATTGTGTTGGATAAGCCGACCCTTTAGCCAAATCACATTGTTATAAGTGATGCCTCTATAAGCCAATAATCGTGGACGCATAGGATGTTTTTTGGAATTGGAAGAAGTTTATAAGTATATGTAAAATTGTTGTGGGAACATATTGTTTGCGAAGTACGTTATTTAAGACGAAATTCAAAAGCATTAGTTGCGTTGTTTTTATTAAATTTTTATGAAAAGTATATTAGGCTTTTTCTATTCAACGAATAAAATTAATTTTGAGGAGTGATTCAGATTTATAAGAAAATAGATGGAAAACTGACCGAAATCGACAAGGTTGAACCAGGTTGTTGGATTAATGTTTCTCCGCCTTTGGACCAAGAGGCGTTGGAATCATTGAGTCAGCAATTAGATATTCCATTGGACTTTTTTATGGATTCGATAGACGTGGATGAGCAATCTCGTTTTGACCGAGAAGATGGCGTAGATTTGATTGTCTTGAATGCGCCCATTCGCAACAAAGACGAGTCTGAACATGAGGCACATTATATCACTGTTCCCATCGGTATTATTTCCATCAAAGGCATCATTATCACCATTAGTGCTTATGAAAGTCCTATTATAGATTTTTTCCTCAAGCGACCCATACGAGGGTTTGACCCGACCAATCACCAAGATTTTCTACTTCGCATTTTTGAAAAGACCATTTATTATTTTTTAATTTACCTCAAACGCATCAATCACCAACGGAATCAATATCAAAAGGAGTTGTACAATTCGAGTCGTAATACAGAGTTGGCAAAGATGATGAATTTACAAAAGAGTTTGGTCTATTTTGCCACCACTTTACGAGACAATGAACAATTGATGGTAAAAATCAGACGGACAGATTTTATTCACATCAAGGAAGATGAAGAAGCGAGTGATTTTTTGGAAGACATCATCATTGACAATCGACAAGCAAGAGAGATGGCGGATATTTACACCAATATTTTGAATGGTACGATGGATGCTTTTGCCTCGATTATTTCCAATAATTTGAACAATGTGATGAAGCGTCTCACCTCTGTGACCATTGTTTTGATGGTTCCGACCTTAGTAGCGAGTTTTTACGGGATGAATGTTGCCCTTCCTTTTGCGGGCAATTCTTATGCTTACTTGATAACGATGGGTATAGCGGTCATTTTATCTGTTGGAGTCGTCTTTATTTTTAGACGCAATCGACTTTTTTAGTGACGAGTGGATAGTAACAAGTGACTTTTCGGTTCTTCTCTGACTTCATCCTGAAGAATGAAGTAAAGCATATCTTTCTTATGATTATTAGGAGCGAAGGGTTGTATGCTTCGTCGTGTTGGAAAGTCCCGCTATCCGTTCTTATCGCCAAGCCGCCCGAACCCTTTTGCCCACGCAGTTTGTCGATACCACTCCTATCGGGGCTAGATCGTTGTAGTCTCTCCCTATAGTAACTGAATCGTCTTAGAATTTTAAACTTTTAATTCTTTTGTTATCTTTTGTATCCTTTTGTGGTTGCAAATTTAATCCATTTAGGGCTATTTGGGTTGGGCAAGTAATTCTTAGAGACAGTAAAATATATTATAATGAAATCAGATTTAAAATATGAAATAATCATCTATTGGAGCAAAGATGATGAAGCATATATAGCAGAAGTTCCGGAATTAGCAGGATGTATGGCAGATGGTAACTCCTACATAGAAGCCCTACAAAATGTAGAGATTATTATTCAAGAATGGATAGAAGTTGCAAAAGAACTTGGACGCTCTATTCCTGAACCTAAAGGACGTTTAAAATTTGCATAGTTAGCTAAAGATAACCATCTCGACTGCTTCTTTCCCCAGATGTTCATTGATACGAGCTATCAGTTGTTCTCGACCATAAAAAAGCTCTTGCTTTAATGGAGCAGAGGTCATTTTGACATAAAGACACTTTTTACTTAAAAAGACCCGTTCTGTATGTCTGGCAACAACAGGACCCACAATAGTTTCCCACTCGCCTTTTATCTTAGCTTGAGTCATTTTGGGTTCCATATTGTACGTCTGAACCATTTGTTCAAGAACTTCTTTGAGTGTCTTTTCACCTTGACCACGCATAGCGAGTTGATTTTTATTGAGAGAATAGATTGGTTGGATTTGAGAGAACAACAAATTTAGCACATTTTTTTGACTTTTTGTGGGTTTATTTTAAGGTTAAAATATCTGGAGCTAAGAAGTAGTGTACTTTCCAAACTAGCCTCGATAGAAGTGGTATTCGTGAGGAAGCATTGGCTACCTAAAACGTTGGCAACACGAATGAGAACGGATAGCGAGACTTTCCAATACGACGGAGCATCCCCCAGTTCGCTCCTAATAACAAGAAAAAGCTTTACTTCATTCTTTAGGATAAAGCCAGAACAGAACCGAAAAGTCATCAGCCCTCATCCACCTAAAAAACCGTCTCCTCCTCAATCTCTCCTTTAGAAATTTTAAAATGCTTAAAAGATAAGTGAAGCCTTTGAAGAATCACTTGAAGGCGATCCAATTGAGTGTCCGTAATAAAAATTTGTCCGAAAGGCTCTTGAGTGACGATTTCCAAAAGCCTTTGAGTACGTTCTTCATCCAACTTATCAAAAATATCGTCCAATAATAGGAGAGGAGCGACTTGTTTCTGTTGTTGGATAAACTCATAAAAAGACAATTTTAAAGCAATCAAAAAAGACTTCTTTTGACCTTGTGAACCCAGCTTTTTTAACGGAAAATCCCCCAACTTAAACGCCAAATCATCTTTGTGAATACCGTCAGATGTTCTTTGAAGCAAGCGATCTTTCATTTGATTTTGTTGCAACATAACAGCAAAATCATTATCTTTCAAAGATGAGCGATATTCAAGCGATGCAACTTCTTGGTGATTAGCCAATTGGTTGTAGAATTTTTGGAAAATGGGCGAAAGATTTTGGGTAAATTCTTGACGACTTTGATGGAGTTTAGGCGCATACTTCACCAGTTGAGCATCATAGCTTTGTAGTAAGGCTTCATCAAACGATTGAGTAGAGGCAAAGTTTTTGAGCGAAGCATTGCGTTGGCGAAGATTCTTTTTGTAATGCATTAGATTGACCAAGTAAGTCGCATCAAATTGAGAGAGCGTCCCATCCATCAACCTTCGCCTTTCACTACTTCCCGAATTAATCAACTGAATGTCATCTGGTGCAATGAGGATCAATGGACAAAAGCCGATATGTTCGGTCAAACTGGTATAAGGAACTTGGTTGCGAGCAATGATTTTTTTGCTTCTTTTTTGGTAAGCACTGCTGATAATGGTTTTTCGATTGTTGCTTTTTTGACAAAAATGTCCTTCTAATCTGAAAAAACCTTCCTCATGCAAGATATTTTGCGTATCTGACGTTTGAAAATAGCTCTTACAAAAGCATAAATAATAGATTGCATCCAATAAATTGGTCTTTCCAGAGCCATTTAGCCCTGTAATAATATTTAATTTTGGATGAAAAATAGGCTCAGATTGCCGATAATTCTTGAAATGTGTAAGACTTATTCTATTTAAAATCAAAGTGAAACGAAATTTGGCGCAAAATATGGATATTTTTAGCTAATTTTGCGGAAATTTTAGAAGAAATGGTTAAAGCACCTAAAAAAAAGAGAACAGCTTCGACTAAGATACCCAAAAAGACGTATCTTGAATGGTTTGAGTCCATGTTGTTACAGCGTCGTTTTGAAGAACGAGCCGCCATGATGTATGGACAACAGAAAATCAGAGGCTTTTTACATCTTTACATCGGACAAGAAGCCGTCTCTGTCGGTATGATGTCGGTTCTCAAACCAGAGGACAAAGTTATTACCGCCTATCGAGATCACGGATTGGCTTTGGCTCGTGGAATGGGTGCCAATGAATGTATGGCAGAGCTTTTTGGCAAAAGTACAGGTTGTTCTAAAGGAAAAGGAGGTTCTATGCACTTTTTTTCTAAAGAAAAGAACTTTATGGGCGGTCATGGAATCGTGGGCGCACAAATTGCGATGGGAGCAGGGATCGCTTTTGCAGAAAAGTATAACAATACAGGCAATGTTTGCGTAACGATGTTTGGGGATGGTGCTGCTCGTCAAGGAATCTTGCATGAGACTTTTAATATGGCGATGACTTGGAAATTACCCGTAGTATTTATTTGTGAAAACAACTTTTATGCGATGGGGACTTCCGTAGAACGAACCTCCAATATTTCGGAAATTCATACTTTGGGAGAAGCCTATGACTTGCCAAGTGAGCCTGTAGATGGAATGAGTTGTGAAGCTGTTTATGCAGCTTTGGATAAAGCCGTCAAACATGCTCGAAGTGGAAAAGGTCCCTACTTTTTGGAAATAAAAACGTATCGTTACAAAGGACACTCTATGTCTGATCCTCAAAAGTATCGAAGCAAGGAGGAGGTCAATGAGTTTAAAAAGTTAGATCCAATTGAGCAGGTAAGAGCAACCATTTTGAAAAAGAAGTGGGTCACTAAAAAATGGATTGAAGAATTAGAAGCCAAAATCAAACAGACTGTTCTTGATTCTGTTGAGTTTGCCGAAAATTCACCTTATCCAACCCAAGAGGACTTGTTTGAAGATGTATATGTACAGGGAGACTATCCATACATTAAGGATTAGTGGTTAGGGACAAGTGATTTATGATTTGAAAATAAAAATTTTTGTATAAATAAATGGGATCAAACCCGTTATGATTTAAAATTTCGAGAAAATGCCTAAGAGTAAGCAACGAAAAAATAAAAAACAATTTATTAGCCGTAAAACCATCAAGGAAAAGCAAGATGCTAAATTAGCTGCGGAAGCAGAAGCAGAGGCGGAAGTAGGAGTAGAAGGTGGTGAGGTTGTGCTAGAAGAACAATCAACAGCAGATATTCTGTTAGAAAATGACTTTGATATTGAAGAATTTCAGGGAAAAGCCGAAGGTTTTATCAATAATAACAAAGGCTTGTTCCTTGGCGTTTTAGGAGCGTTATTTTTAGGAGCTGCCCTGTACTTTTTCTATTCCAATGTATATGTGGGAGGACAAGAAGAAGATGCACAAGCAGAGCTATATCAAGCCCAACAGTATTTTGAAATAGATTCCTTCAGATTGGCCTTAAATGGCGATGGTAACTTTAGCGGTTTTTTAGACATTGCAGACAATTTTAGTGGAAGTACCAAAGCAGCTAATCTTGCTAACTATTACGCTGGAGTTTCTTTCCTCAACTTGGGTGAATTTGAAAATGCGATTCAGTATTTAGAAAAATTCAGTTCAAGCGATCAGTTGGTGAGTGTGATGGCTAAAGGTGCGATGGGTGATGCCTATATGGAATTGGGACAGGAAGACAAAGGGATCAATCTATACAAGCAAGCAGGTACGATGAATGCCAATGAATTGACAAGCCCGATGTTTTTATTAAAAGCAGGTTTAGCGATGGAGCGCAAAGGCGATTTTGCAGGAGCTAAAGAAATGTTTGAAAAAATCAAAGAGTATCCTAGTTCTACACAAGCTGCTGAAGCGGAAAAATATATCGCTAAGGTACAAGCGCAGATGTAAAAATTTGATTGACTTGTAGATAGTAATAAGTGGGGTTTTTGTTCGTACTCTGACTTCGTCCTAAAGAATAAAGTAAAGTATATGTTTACTTATTGATTAGGAGCGAACAGTCAAGTGCTTTGTCGTAAAGGAAAGTCCCGCTATCCGTTCTCATCACCTTTGTAGAGCAAATTCAGGAATTTGCTCTACAAAGGTGATACCACTCCTATCGGGGCTATTTGGGTAAGGTTCCAACCTTTACCAAAGGTCTTGATTTGTGTTTAAGTAACGAGAAAAAAATAACTTCCGCATTTGATAATGATCTTTTGCTCCAATATTTCGTTAAAAAGCCTCATCTTAGCCCTGCTATGATTGCGTTTTTTGCCTCATCTTGAATCAAAATCTCTTTTCTCAAAATGCTGGACTTATTTTTTAATCATTACTAAATTTTAAAAATATGGAAGCCTATGAAGATTTTTTCATAGGCTTTTTTTTGATTATTACCAGCCATACGATTATTTCACCAATGTTTCAATACAATTTTATCACCATAGACGGTAATACAGGGGCAGGCAAAACTACCTTAGCGGAGATGCTTGCCAAAGATTTTCAAGGAACACTCATTTTGGAAGAGTTTGTAGAGAATCCCTTTCTTGCCGATTTTTATAGCGAACCCAACCGATATGCTTTTCAAACAGAATTGTATTTTTTGGTAGATCGTTATGAACAACTTTGCAACACCATTCGCCAATTAGATCTTTACAATCAACTACACATTGCCGATTATGTTTTTAAGAAGTCATTGTTGTATGCCAAAGCCAATTTGAAAGGTCCAGAGTATGACTTATTTGAGCGCATTTATCAAATGGCAATAAAAGACTTACCCGAACCTGAATTGTTGATTTATATTCATTCCAAAGCCGATAGACTGGTGGCTAATATTCAGAAGCGAGGGCGAGATTTTGAGCAAGTGGTTCGGAAATCTTATTTACAGAAGGTCGAAGATATTTATTTTGAGTATTTCAAAGACAATGAACATTTACGCATTTTGGTGATCCCTTCAGATGAGCTGGATTTTGTGGAAAAACGAGAAGATTATGAGCGCATTATTGAAGGAGTGACCCAAAAGTATGAGCCAGGTATTCATTATTTGGAGTTGTAATAGTACTGAATGACTGCTACTAAGAAGTGGTGTCCTTTCAAAAATAGCCCCGATAGTAGTGGTATTCGTGGGAAGCGTTGGCTGCCTAAAACTAGGCAACACGAATAAGAACGGATAGCGGGACTTGCCGTAACGACGAAGCATCCAAAAGTTCGCTCCCAAAAATTAAAATCACTTATTTTCTAAGTACTCATCGACTTAACAGGCTCCTTATTCAACTTTGCCCATTGAGGATATAAAAATATCAGTGTTACCACCATTGATAAAACATCGGCAATCGGGAAGGAATACCAAACGCCATCTATGTCAAAGTAAAGTGGAAGGACAAGAATAAGCGGAATCAAGAAAAAACCTTGTCGGCTAAGGGTCAATAAAAGGGCTGGAACGGCTTTGCCAATGGCTTGAAAATAGGCGGCTCCCAATGCTTGAATCCCGATGATCGTAGCAGCTAAAAAGACCATTTTTAACGCTCGACTTCCTTGTTCTATCAAAGCGGCATCTTGAGTGAAAATTCTTATGATAGAATCTGAAAAAAGGAAGATCAACACAAAAATCATAAAACATAGGATGGTGCTATAAATGAGGGCTGTCGAAAGTGTTTGGCGGACTCGTTTGTATTGATTGGCTCCATAGTTGAAGCCGATAATGGGCAAAGAACCTTGTACCAAGCCGAAGATAGGGAAGAAGATGAACATCATCAAACGACTGATAATCCCATATACTGCCACACTTAATTCTCCACCATAATTAAACAGGGTGTTGTTCAATACGATGGTCAAAATACTGACGGCTCCTTGTCTTGCCAAAGTGGTTACGCCAATCGCAAAAGTTTCTCTTACAATCTCCCATTTGGGTTTTAGATATTTTCGGACAAATGCAATATTGCTTCGACCTGATAGGAAAAAATACCAGGCTGTAAAGCTGGCACTTGCCAGATAAGATAAGGCCGTTGCCAATCCTGCGCCTTTCATTCCCCAACCCAATCCTACAATAAAAATAGCGTCTAAAATAATATTGAGCAATCCAGGAATCAGCATCGTAATCATCGAAATCGTGGCTTGTCCTTCTGCTCGAATGATATTGTTGGACATCATCGCCCAAGCTAAAAAGGGGACGGAAGGCAACAACATCATAAAGTATTCGTGGGCAATCGGGAAAATATCGCCTCGTCCGCCAAAGGCTTTTAGGATGGGATGTGCAAAGAAGAAGCCTAATGAAAAGGCTATAAATGCAATGATGAAAACAAGGGTGATGAGGTTATTAAAGGTGTGGATGGCATGTTCTTCTTGGTCCGCTCCCAACGCCCTGGAAATGATGGATGCTCCTCCAACTCCTAATGCCATACCGATGGAAGAAATGAGGAAGGTAATGGGCATGACGACGGTGATGGCTGCAATGGCATTGGTTCCAACATAGTTGCCGACAAAGATGGTGTCAACGACTTGGTAGATGGCAATTGACAAGATCCCAATCGCTGCTGGAATGGATTGTTGTCGTAATAATTTACCAATATTTTCGGTTCCTAAGTTGGATTTTTTTTGTGACATTGAGTGTATTTTAGTGACCGGTGACTTTCAGTTCACGGTGTGCTTTTAGTGACAGGTGACGTTTTCTTCAGGCTGTATATTTTCTTTTTTTGGAGCGAAGGGTTAAGTGCTTTGTCGTTGTGGAAAGTCCCGCTACCCGTTCTGACTTCCGAAGAAATATCAGGAACTATAAAAAAGCAATTAAGTTGTATCTTTTTCTAGCCAGCCAAATTAAGTTCTCTTTGAGCATCTCTCCAAGGCATTTAGGCTATGTTGTGCGTATTTTTTTACAAAAGTGTTTTTTTAAGTGGTTTGCAAACCATTTTCTGTATGTTTTGACTGTTCGTTTCCTTGTCTTCGCCAGACGGGCCTTCATTTTTCAGTCGATAAAAACGAAGCAAAAATCTCGCTAAACTTATGGTTCCTAGCACAAAGCCACCGCCCCGCCACCCCCAAGTTTAGCAGGCCAACGCTTCTTTTTCGGTTCTGGAAAAAGCAAAGATTACAACTCTATAACTATTTAACAAGATATAATATACCTTCGGAAGTCAGTTCCTATGAATGCAGCCAACGTTTTATTAAGCCAACGCTTTTGCATTCATACCACTACTATCGGGGCTATTTATGGAAAAGGACGTATTTCTTAGTGCCAGTTTTTTTTGTGGGGAACAATAAAAAAAGCTAGTGTCGTTTACAACAACACTAGCTCTATTCAAATAGTTTTAAAAATGTCTTATTTAGTAACGAGAAAAAAATAACTTCCGCATTTGGTAACGATCTTTCGAGCCAATATTTCGTTGAAAATACTCGTCGTAGCCCTGCTATGACTCCGTTTTTCGCCTCATCTTGACTCAAAATCTCTTTTCCCAAAATGCTGGACTTATTTTTTAATCGTTACTTAATTAATTTTACAGAATTCATTTTGACATCTTTATCAGGACGATCACTTTTATTACGACGGACAGCAGTGATTTTATCAACTACATCCATTCCCTCTATTACTTCACCAAATACTGTATAACTTTGGTCTAAGAAAGGAGTTCCCCCCACTTCTTTGTAAGTAGCAATTTGTTCCTCTGTGTATTTAAAATCGTATTTTTTCTCTTGTCGTTCCAAGTCTTTGGTTCTGACTTTTTTACCAACCACAATATAAAATTGGCTGGCGGAAGATTCTTTTTTAGGATTGGCTCTATCCCCTTGACGGGCTGCTGCTATTGCCCCTCTTTTGTGGATATGTGTGGTGGTAAATTCAGCAGGTTGTTTATAGCCTAAGTCGCCTTTTCCTAAAGACTCTCCTGCTTTTGCATTTTTAGATTCAGGGTCGCCTCCTTGAATCATAAACTCTGGAATGACTCTGTGAAATAATGTTCCATCGTATACGCCTTCTTTGACTAACTTGATGAAATTGTCCCTATGATTGGGGGTATCGTTGTAAAGTTTAAGCGTGATGTTTCCAAAGTCTGTTTGAATCAAGACTTTTTGTTCTTTCTTGCCTCCTGCTCCCTTGAAAATACTGCAAGAGTTGAGAGCGATTAAGGCCGTAAATAGTAGGGTGAATAAGAATATTCTTTTCATATTTGGTGTATCAATTTATATTGAGTAATTATTTTTTTTAGTTTTTAGTCAACGACTTTTATGCTCATCGTGACATCTTCTAAAGGTCGATCACCGGGTTTTTTAGTTTGAACAGCGGCGATTTTGTCGATGATTTCTAATCCTTTGACTACTTCACCAAAGACGGTATAGTTATCATCTAAGAAGGGAGTACCACCGACTTTGGAATATACCTCTTTTCTAAAGTCAGGCATATTTCTTGATTGACCGGCAGGGACAGGTTTTCCTTGCACGACATAGAATTGAGAACCCGATGATTCTTTTCTTGGGTTCACTTGGTCGCCTTGACGAGCCGCTGATAATGCTCCCTTTTTGTGAAATAAGGTAGGGACAAATTCGGCAGGGATGGTATAACCAGGTCCACCAGAACCTAATCTTGCATCTGGTGCTGCTCCTTTTGAGTTTGGATCTCCCCCTTGAATCATAAAACCTTGAATGACTCGGTGAAATAATAAATCATTGTAAAAACCTTCGTTGGCTAATTTGATGAAGTTATCTCGGTGTTTGGGCGTACGGTTGTATAATTTAGCAGTCATATCACCCAAACTAGTGCTGATAACGACTGTTTTCATTTTTTCGACATTGATACTGACTTTGGCATCGCTACATTTGGGCTTTTCTGCTCCATCGCATATAGTATAAGTCAATTCATCAGTACCTGTGAATCCAGCTTTGGGCGTATAATAGACTTTACCTTGTACGGCTTTACCTGTTCCATTGTTGGCTTGTGACTTAATTTTTAAGCTATTAGGTGCAAGACTCCCATCAGGGTCTTTGTCATTTTTGAGAACTTCTACAATGACTAAACTCCCTTCGTCTGTGGTGGCTTGGTCGTTTGCAACAGTAGGAGCTTGATTGCTATCGCCGCAAGAACTTAGGGCGATTCCGATAGTGGCTAGTAGGGTTAGGATTTTTTTCATTTTGATTGTTTTTTTATTCTTCTTGGTCTGTGTGGTTGTTGAAATAGTTGATGATTTGTTTTTTTAAGAGTCTTTCTTGTTTTTTTCGGTCTTCGGGTAGTGGTTTGTGGGTGCGCTCGAAGTGAGGCCAACCGTCTTCGTCTCTTCCTGCAAATTCATAGTAGTATTCGTGTTCCATAAGGGTACAGACTGCTATGTGCATAAGGTCTTGTTTTTCTTCTTTGGTAAACTCTCGGTGAAGTTGTCCTAGTTCTTGAACACCAATGAGGAAAAGCATGGATTGTAGGTTGGGTTTTCGACCAAAAAGGGGTTTGATTTGATAAAGGAGTCGTTGCCAAGCTAATTCTAGTGCTTTTGCTTCTTCGTTCATGGTGCAAAGATATTAATTTTTGAAAAATTGGGTGTTTTTTTATGGTGATAAGTGACTGGTGACTGGTGGCTAGTGACGAGTACTAAGAAGTTGAGACCGTAACAGCATAGCCCCGATAGTAGTGGTATTCGTGTAAAGCGTTGGCTTCCTAAAACTTAGCCACACGAATGAGAACGGATAGCGGGACTTTCCAATACGACGAAGCACTCAAGCTTTCGCTCATAGAAAAGAAAAATCACAAAATGAAGAGAAAGTCACCTTTACTTGTCACTAATCAAAAACCTTTCGCTCCTAAAAAATAAAAAATACAAAAAATAAAGGGCTGTAACCACATAAGTACCTAAACCCAAATAATCGACACATTTTATAAGGGTCTCTTTTTCGCTTATACTGCGTTATTTTTTCCAGCGATAGCTCGGCTATCACGGCAAAAAATGCCTTGTCTAACCAAAAAATAGTCTGCCTCAAAAACGACGATTATTTACGCATAGGTACTTATTATGAGTTTTTAACTGTGTTTTTTACCTGTTTTGCCAAATATTAACAACTTGCAGTAATAACATCTCTTTTAAATTAGCGTATGATTACCTATCTTTGCACACTATTTTGTGAAACAAGCAAGTAAAAAGCAGACTTTTTTGTTTTTTACTTGAATTATAAAAAAGAAAATACAATGGCTGTAATTAGTAAAATTCGGCAAAATGTGGGGCTTTTGGTATTTGTTATTGCAATTGCTATTTTATGTTTCCTATTGATGGATGTTTTTTCTGGACCAGGTGCACAAGGACCGCAAGCAATTAATGCGGGTACTGTGAATGGACAGGAATTGAATTATCAAACCTATCAAGATAGGGTAACACAGGCAATTAATAATGAGACAAGGGCTAATCCCAATATGACCGAACAGCGTAGATTGCAGGTTTCTGAACAAACTTGGAACAATTATGTCAAGGAAATCTTGGCTAAACAAGAGTATGACAAATTGGGTATCAATGTTCAAACGGATGAAGTGATGGGACTCTTGACGGGTGATAATCCTCACCCAGAAATTAAGAATACGCCAACTTTCCAAGATCCAGAAACCAAGCAGTTTGATCCTGAAAGGGTGAGACAATATGTTCGTTCTTTGGATAGTGATGAACCTCAAGCACAATCTCAACGTCGTCAATGGAATCTGTTTGTTGATTATCTGAAAAAAGATCAAGCTCGTAAAAAGTATAATAGTCTTATCAAAAAGGCAGTATACGTTCCAACTTGGTACGCTGAACAAAGCAATGTCAATACAGGTAAAAAAGTAGATATTGACTATGTAATGGTTCCTTATTCTAATGTAGAAGATAGTGAAGTGTCTTTTTCTGATACAGATTTAAGAGCGCATTTGACTTCTCATGCAGGAGAATTTAAGCAAGAAGCAGCAAGTGACATTGAGTATGTTGCTTTTCCTGTGGAGGCTTCAGAAACAGATAGACAAAATGTTGAAATGGAAATTAACTCTCGTCTTGACGAATTTAGAACAACGAAAGATGATTCTGTTTTTGTGAAATTATATTCTGATGGAGCATTTAACAATGGCTATTTGAAAAAAGCACAGTTGCCAACAGAAAGAAAAGATGAGGTGATGAGTGCGGCAGTTGGACAAGTGCAGGGTCCTTTCTTGGAAGGTAGTAGCTACAAAGCTTATAAAGTCTTGGGTCGTACAACCGTTCCTGACTCTGTAAAATGCTCGCATATTTTGAGAAGAGTTGCGCCAGGTACAGATGATACGGCTGTTAAGAAAACAATTGATAGTTTATACAATGCTATTGTGGCAGGAGGTGATTTTGAAGAGTTAGCGGTTAATTTTTCAGAAGATAAATCCAATGCCGAAAACGGTGGTGATTTAGGTTGGACTAAGCCAGGTCGTATGGTAAAGCCATTTAATGATGCTATTTTCTACCAAGCAAAACCAGGTGAAGTAACAAAAGTTAAAACACAATTTGGCTGGCACATTGTGAAGGTTTACGAAAATGGAGGAAATAGTCCTGCTGTAAAAGTTGCCTTCTTACAAAAAGATATTTTACCTAGTACAGAAACCAACAGAAACATCTATGGACAAGCCAACGAGTTTGCAGGAAGAAACAATTCTTTGGATGCTTTTAGAAGTGCAGCAGAACAACAAGGTTTGAGTTTACAAGCAGCTCCTAATCTTAATCAAAGCACTTTAAATATTCCTGGTATTGGAGCCAATAATGATATTGCTTCTTGGGCATTTTCAAAAAATGTGGGTGCCGTTTCTAATGTTTTTGTAATGGATGACAAATGTGTGGTGGCTGTGGTTACTAAAAAACGACAAGCAGGTACACCAACATTAGATGATGTAAGAACTCGTTTAGAAAGTGCTGTCATCAAAGAGAAAAAAGCAGAAAAATTAAAAGGACAAATTAGTGGTAATGACTTAAATGCCATTGCTAGTTCTTTTGGTCAAGAAGTTCAATCTGCGAGTGGTATCAGTTTTGATGGTGGATCATCTTTAGGTCGTGAGCCACAAGTACAAGCAGTAGCAGTCAATATGGGAGCTGACCAAGTATCAGGACCAATTGCTGGAGAAAAAGGTGTGTATGTTATAAGAACTACAAGTGTCACCGATGCTCCTGCTACTTCTGATTATACGACTGTCAAGAATCGTGTTGCCAATACGATGAGAAGTCGAGTAGATTTTGGAGCAATGGAAGCGATTCGCAAAGCATCAGATGTTCAAGATGAACGTTATAAGTTAAAAAGTTTCTAAACAAACTTGATGTAAAAAATATGTATAAAAGCTCAGGCGGTTTCTGTCTGGGCTTTTTTTGTTTATTTTTGAATTTTATGAATATTTTTGGTGTTTATAATTGACATGGTTCACCTTATTTGAACAGGAATTAATTTTTAAACAATTTTATTAAAAATGAAAACAGAATCAACTTTAAAAATCTACAACAGCCTTAGCCGAGAAAAAGAAGTTTTTGAACCACTCAATCCGCCCTTTGTTGGCATGTATGTTTGTGGACCTACTGTTTACAGCGATGTTCATTTAGGCAATGTTCGTTCCAATATTTCTTTCGATGTTGTTTATCGTTATCTTGTTTATTTAGGCTACAAAGTTCGTTATGTTCGCAATATTACCGATGTTGGACACTTGGTCAATGATGCAGATGAAGGGGAAGATAAAATTGCCAAAAAAGCAAGAATCGAACAAAAAGAGCCAATGGAGATTGTCCAATACTATACCAATGGTTTTCACGATGTCATGAAGCTATTTAATGTTTTGCCTCCCAGTATTGAGCCGACTGCGACAGGACATTTGATCGAACAAATTGAGATGGTACAACGGATTTTAGACAAAGGTTATGCTTACGAGTCCAATGGTTCTGTTTATTTCGATGTTGAAAAATACAACGCTGATTATCCTTACGGTAAGTTATCAGGTCGTAAGATTGAGGATTTATATTCCAATACCAGAGA
Source organism: Chitinophagales bacterium (assembly GCA_020630635.1). Taxonomy (GTDB): domain Bacteria; phylum Bacteroidota; class Bacteroidia; order Chitinophagales; family UBA2359; genus JAHDBB01. Next base: position 6,587 of record JAHDBB010000029.1, on the reverse strand, counting down.
ATTAGATGGACAATCAGAAAAACGCAATCCTTTAGACTTTGCCATCTGGAAAAAAGCAAGTCCTGAACACATTATGCGTTGGAACTCTCCTTGGAGTGTTGGTTTTCCAGGATGGCATTTAGAGTGTTCAGTGATGAGTACCAAATACTTGGGAGAAACCTTCGATATTCATGGGGGAGGAATGGATTTACGTTTTCCGCATCACGAATGCGAAATCGCCCAATCGGTTGCTGCCGATGGCAAAGAACCTGTTCGTTACTGGATGCACAACAATATGCTAACAGTCAATGGCACAAAGATGAGTAAATCTTTAGGCAATGCTTTTTTACCTCTTGAATTGATTGAAGGATCGCACGAATTATTAGATAAAGGATATGGTCCGATGACGATTCGTTTCTTTATGTTACAATCCCATTATTCCAGCGAGTTAGATTTCTCCAATCAAGCCTTACAAGGAGCCGAAAAAGGCTTTCAAAGGTTAATGAATGCTTATGATGTTCTAAATAATTTAGCACATGATGGCAAAGACGATGCAGCAGTTGAAGCCGAAATCAAGGAGGTTAAAAGTTTATGCACACAGATATTCGAGAATCTCAATGACGATTTCAATACACCCAAAGCGATTGCAGGTTTATTTGATTTATCCAAAAAAGTAAATTCTTACAAAGAAGGTCAGATTCCACTCAATTCATTGGATACAGAAACGTTTAATTTATTGAAGAAGACCTTCAAAGATTTGATTGAGGATATTTTAGGTTTGAAAGCAGAAGATACAGGAGGAGATAGCGGTTTGACAGATGGCTTGATGGACTTGATATTGGATATGCGAAAAACGGCAAGAGTGAATAAAGACTGGGGGACTTCTGATAAAATCCGAGATGTCCTCAAGGAATTGAATGTGGTCGTCAAAGATGGCAAAGATGGTAGTTCTTGGTCATTGGGATAATTTTTAGAGACGAGTAGATGATGACTTTCGGTTCTTACTTTTTCTCTTCATACAACTAGAAGCAGGATTTTTAAGATTATGAGATTTACTTGATTTTTCGGTTCTTTTTGTAGTTTTTTTAGGAGCGAAAGTTTGATGGCTTCGTCGTGTTGTAAAGTCCCGCTATCCGTTCTTATGCATGCAGCCAAGTTTTTTTAAGCCAACGCATTGCATTCATACCACTACTATCGGGGCTATTTGATGATGGACAGAACATCTCACAAACTGTGGCAAACAACATAGAGTAATTTGACAACTTTCATGTACAAACTAAACGAAAGTTGTCAAATTTTCCTGCAAGAACCACATTCGTGTATTAGTGGCAAAAAATCACAAAAGAACCGACAACTCTTTACTTCATTCTTTAGGATGAAGACCACGAAAAAACCGAAAATCTTCCCAAAGTCACAAACTGAACCACAACTACGGACTGATAAAACAAAATCATAAAGTTATGAAAAAATACCTCTTATTTCTCTTAATATGCGTGGGGTTGATTTCCTGTCAAGACCCCAACAATACCTCCAATCCTCCAGCCACTACCACAACCCAAAAGCCTATGCCCAAGATAGATTACCCCAGTTTTGATGGAGAGGCAACCAAAGCGTTGATTCAAAAACAAGTAGATTTTGGACCCAGAGTACCAGGCACACCGACCCACAAAGCCTGTGCAGACTGGTTAGAAGCCACCCTCAAACAATCAGCCGATAAGGTCATCGTACAAAAAAGCGAAGTAACCGTTTACAATGGTAAACAAGTCCCCATGTACAACATCATTGCCAGCTTTAATCCCGACAACAAAGAGCGCATTATGTTGTCAGCCCATTGGGATACTCGCCCATTTGCAGACCAAGACGTTGAGCGAGTCAATGAACCGATAGAAGGAGCCAATGATGGTGGAAGTGGAGTAGCCGTTTTATTAGAAATCGCCAAAATGTTGAAGCAAAAGCCTGTTAAGTTGGGCGTAGATATTATGCTATGGGATGTAGAGGACTATGGCAAAGGAGCCGCTGAAACCTACTGCTTAGGAAGCCAGTATTGGTCAAAAAATAAGCACATTTTCAACTATCGGGCTAAGTACGGAATTTTGTTAGATATGGTGGGAGCCAAGAACGCTATTTTCTATCAAGAAGGGACTTCTTTAAATTATGCGAAGTTTGTGGTAGATAAGGTATGGAAAGCAGCACATGAATCAGGTTATCGTTCTTATTTCTCTTTTGACAAAGCCGATCCGATTACAGACGACCACTTATTTATTAACGCCTTAGCAGGTATTCCCACCATTGACATCATCCAATACGACCAGCATTCACCAGAAGGATTTTTCCCTCAATGGCACACCCATGAAGACAATATGGAGCAGATTTCATCTAAGACTTTAAAGGCAGTAGGGCAGACGTTGGTGAAGGTTATTTATGATGAAGATGCGAGATGATTTACTTATGAAACTCCGTAAATCCATACAAGAAAAATTAGATGTTAAAGAATTAATGAAGGAGCAAAACTATCAACATCCTACAAGAGAAGAACTAGAGGCTATTATGAAAGAAGCAGATATACAAGAACCTATTGAGGTTTTACTAGAAATGATATGAGTAAATTCTGTTGGTAATGATATAAACTCTTAAAATAAATCAATCGGATTGCAGGTTCATAATTTGGTTAGCAATCCGATTGAAAGAATATATTTTTGCTTAAAAAGAAGAATATTTTTTGTGTATATCAACTCTCCACTTCTCTAAAAAAGTCTATACACGTTTCCACCACCTTTTTCAAATCTGCTGGAAGATGATCTTTGTCCCAAGGATGAGAACTACCAAACACATGGTCTCCACCCTCAATCGCTTTAAGGTACAAGTGATTGATATTTTGATTGACGATGGTTTGAGCATCATCATAAGGGACGGTAGGATCAGACGTTCCATGCACGATCAATCCAGGAATTTCTAAACGCTTGATGGCTGCCGATATATCGAAACGCTCTTTGTTGTTTTGGAAATCTTCATAGAGTTGATAAAATAAAGGCATCTGTTGGTGTGTTCGAGAGTTGGCAATATAGATCACTCCTTTTTCTTTCCATTGTTCAATGAGTTCTGAAGTATGCCAATTTCTTGCAAAAGAATTGATACTTGCCCAAGTTGCAAATTTGCGGATGCGACTATCTTCGGCAGCTTTCAAAAGAGTCGTTCCACCTCCTCGACTATGCCCAATTAAGTAAATTTCACTTCTATTAAATTCATTGATGGGAATCCCTACATCTCCATTGACAACCCAATCAATGACATTTCCTAAATCCCTTAATTCTTTGGTGAAATTGTTGTTGCCAAAGGCTTCTAAATCGAAAAAATCGGATGGGTTTTTAAGAGTGGTTCCATTGTGTGAAAAGTTGTATTTGATGAACACAAAGCCTGCTCCTGCAAAGGTTTTCCCGACCAAGTCCCAGCATCCATAGTCTTTGAATCCTTTGAATCCATGTGAAAAAATGATGATGGGCTTTTGTTCGCCTGTTCGTTCGACATAAAGGTCTAATAAGGTTGGGCGAAATTCTGCCCCTTCAAATTGGATATTTCGGAGAATGTTCATCGTTTAGTGTGTTTTGGTTTAATAGTCCATAGTCGTCAGTCGATGGTCCATAGTGTAGTTAGTGAGAAGTTGTGTTCTTTCAAAAATAGCCCCAAATGAATTAAATGCTAATTTTTAATTTCAAAATTCTAAGCGGTTCAGTTGCTATAGGGACCAACCTCAACGAACTAGCCCCGATAGTAGTGGTATTCGTGTAGAAGCGTTGGCTGCCTAAAACTTGGCAACACGAATGAGAACGGATAGCGGGACTTTCTGTTGCGACGAAGTTACAAGCTGTTCGCTCCTAAATATTAAGAAACGAACCCCTCGTTATCTGTCGCTATCAACTTGTCCTTAAATAACAGCTACTGTCGTAAAATTACAAATATTTTTTATCTTTTTGTTCTTTTATATCATCATTGATTTTACGAAGGACATGTTCTTGGTTGAGTTGGCATATAAGAAGAGCATCTTTGGTGTCAATCACGCAGCAATCTTTGAGACCTTGTACAATGACTAAACGTTCTTCACCAGATGTTTTGATTAAGGTGTTTTCATTGCCATACGCCATAATATTGGAGCCATGAATGACATTGCCTTTCTCATCTTTATCCGCATTGTCCCATAAAGAGGTCCAAGTTCCTAAGTCGGACCAGCCAAAACTAGATGGAATCACATAAACATTTTGGGCTTTTTCCATTATACCGTAATCAATTGAGATATTGCGACAATTGGCGTAAGCGTCTTGGAGAAAGGCTTCTTCCTTCGGTGTGTTATAGGCACTTTTGCCCTCTTCAAAAAGTTCTGCAATTTCGGGAAGATGCTGTTGGAAGGCTTCTATAATGGCTTGTACGCTCCAAAGGAAAATCCCAGAATTCCATAGAAAATCTCCACTTTCTAAAAAACTTTGGGCGATTTCTAAATTGGGTTTTTCGGTAAAAGTCCGAACCCTGTGTATGTTGTCTTGGTCGGCTTCTTCATGAAATTGAATGTACCCATAATTGGTGTCAGGACGGGTGGGGCGAATGCCTAGTGTCAGTAAGGTGTTGCTTCCGCTTACAAATTCAATGCCTTCGGTAATGCGATCTTTGAAGGCATCGGTGTCGGTAATGAGGTGGTCGGAAGGGGCTACAATGAGCTTGGCATAAGGGTTTTGCTGGGCTAATTTGTAGGTGACATAGGCAATACATGGGGCTGTATTTCGGCGAGAAGGTTCTTTGAGAATCATCTCTTCTTTGATGTCGGGAAGGTGTTCTTTGCAGAGGTCTGCATATCGCTCATTGGTGACAATGAAGATGTTGTCTTTTCCGACTATTTTAGAAAATCTTTTGAAAGTGGTGGTTAGCAAAGATTCGCCAGTGCCTAATATATCGAGGAATTGTTTTGGATAACTGATGCGACTTTGTGGCCAAAAGCGGCTCCCAATACCGCCTGCCATAATCGCTACGTAGGTGTTTTGCATGTTTGAGAAAGTTTAGGGGCTAAAGTACAAATATCCGTTTTGATATGCTAATTTTAGTTCTTCTTTTTGTTGATAAAATTAGCTTAAATAAAAGAATATAAATTATTTAAAACAAATGTGTTTACTTAGTTGCAAAGGAATGAATGACCTTGATCAGTAAGGACTCAAAATATGGTGATAAGTGGATGGCTTTTTAGGAACGAATGGCTTGTACGGGATCCATTCGGGAGGCGAGAAGGGCAGGGATGAAGCCTGCTAAGACACCGATGACAATGGAAATACCCATTCCCCACATAATGTTTCTTTGGCTTAGGAATAGGTCGAACTGTTCGATGGTGTTGTTGCCGATGATGGTCATCAGATAAACGAGTAGGAGGCCGAAAAGTCCGCCTAAAATGGTGAGTAAAATGGCTTCGACTAAAAATTCTAAGAGGATGTAAATACGTTTGGCTCCTAATGATTTTTTGATTCCGATGATACGGGTACGCTCTTTGACAGATACAAACATGATATTGGCGATACCGAAGGCTCCGACTAAGATGGCAAAGATGCCAATGAAGGCTCCTGCTACGCTGACGACTCCAAAGATGCCATCAATGAATCCCGTCAGTAGGCTTAGATGATTGATTTCAAAGTTGTCTTCTTCTTTGGGTTTGAGGTGTCTTTGTCCTCTTAAAACGCCCCTCATTTCATCGCTTACTTGCTCAATGGTGATACCGTCATCTGCTTTGACAGATATGATTTGAAAGAGGTCTTTGCTGTTGATATTGAAGTACTTTCTAAAGTAGTTGTAAGGGATGACGGCTACTTCGTCAAATCCGTCGCCTAAGATACTTTCGCCTTCCTTCTTAAAAATGCCGATGACTTTTACTTTCCGTCCTTTGAATTTGATGCTTTTGCCGATGGCATATTCGACATTGGGGAAAAGGGTTTCGGCAAGGACATAGCCTAAGATAATGCGGTCTTGTCCCGACTTCATCTCTTCTTGGGTGAAATAGCGTCCGTAGTCAATTTCGAGGTCGAACATGCGGGCTAAATCGTAGGAACTGCCCACGACAGTTAGGTTTTCGACTTGGTTTTCTCGATAGATGAGGCGTTGTTCGGGCATCATGGCTCGAATGCTGATGGCATCGGCTGTTTTGACGTTTTTTTGAAGGGCGACGAACTCTTTGTAATTGGGGTTGGGACGACGGATGTATTTCCACCATTCGGTGGTGAGTTTTTGCATGTCCCATGATTCTTTGGTGACATGGACGACGTTGTTGCCGATTTTGGCGAAGGAGTCTTTGAGGCCGTTTTGGAAGCTGTCGATGACGGATAAGACGGCTATGACGCAAAATATTCCCATCGCAATGCCTAATAAGGAGAGGAAGGAGCGTAGTTTGTTGCTCCAGAGTTCTTGGAGGGCAAGGATGATGCCTTCTTGGAATATTTTGAAGAATATGAGCATGTTATTGAGTGACGGGTTGCTTGTGACGAGTGACTTTTTTGTTTCATCCTAAAGAATGAAGTAAAGGTTTGGTTTGTGGCTTCATCCTAAAGAATGAAGTAAAGGTTTGGTTTGTGGCTTCATCCTAA
>JAHDBB010000619.1:1903-3843 GCA_020630635.1 Chitinophagales bacterium | reverse complement strand
TTCCAATCCCTTTTCAAAAGCCATAGCAATTTCTTTGACCTCTCTCCCCAAAATACTTTCATTAACTAACAAGGAGAGTGTTCCATCCTCTTTGCCACCACCAATCCAAATCTGATATTCTTTATGAAGAAAACGAGCTAATTCACGGCTATCAATATCATTAGGCAAACTTAAATTAAAGACATTGGTTCCATTGGCAATAGAGGTCATCGAAAGACCTTTGACCTTATTTAATTCTTTCATCAATTGTTGACTCGCTTCTACAACCTGCGCCCAACGTTCGTCAATACCTTCTAGATAATGTAAGGCTACAGCCGTATCCATCCAAGTTTGAAAAACAGTTCCACCATATATTTTTATTTGATGCGGAATTTGCTCAATAAGCTCTTGATTACCACAAAGTATAGCTCCACTTCCTGCATTAAGATATTTATAAAGGGAGATATAAACGCTATCGAAATAAGAACAATATTCCAATATAGGAATGCCTGTAAAAGCAGAGGCAACATGTAACCTTGCTCCATCTAAATGAAGTGGATAACCTTCTTCTTTACAATATTGAGATATATCTTTAATCGTTTCAATCGGAATAAATGCACCATCTGCTCGTCTTACTGGATTTTCAATAACAACCGTCCCTAACCCACTTTTAAATACTTCCTCTTTATTGAGATAAGCAATTTTCTCCTTCAGATCATCTAGGGTAAAATATGCTTTACTTTGCCCCAAAGGAATCAGCCGCTTGTTATGAACACTTTGGGCAGCATCTGCTTCATCTCTAAAAATATGAGAATTTTCTGGAACGATGGCTTTCGTCTTATGACCATTCAATAATTTGATAGCCAGTTGATTGGCCATCGTACCACTTGGAAGATAGATTGCTTTTTCTTTACCTGTCAAACGAGCAAATTCTGCTTCCAATGCTTGAGTCACTCCACCATTGCCATAAAAATCTCGCTTAAAAGGCTCTTTTTCATAAATATCTTGAAGCAATTGGAGATATTGAGGAGGGGAGAATATCAAACCATCCGTAAAGAAGTTAGTAAGTTGTTTTGAGTCAGTAGAGTCAGTCATAGGAATATTTATGGGTAATGGAAATGGGGCAATGAAACTACAGGTGAGTAGTCCACACTTTTTAAGAAAGTCTCTTCGATTATGTAGGTCTTTAAGATACATGATATTTTTTATTAAAAGTCACCAGTTCACTTATTCCGTCTTTTCTTAGTAATTCTAGCACGGATTCGACTCAAAGATTCAGGAGTGATACCCAAGTAAGAAGCCAAATGTTTTTGAGGGATACGAGCTAATAATTCGGGTTTTTCCTCCAAAAGATAAAGATAATGTTGTTCGACACTCCAAAGCACCTGATGTTCAATACGAGTAATCAACTCTACTAATTCTGCTTTCAACCATTCATTGACCGTATTACTCATATTAATATTGGAGCGTTCCAAAGCATTGATGGCATCATGAGGAATTTGTAAAAGGATCGTATCTTCAATAGCATCAACATATTGATTCGTTGGACGATTTAAGATGATGCTTTCATAACAAGCAAACGTACTATTTTCTCCTATAAAAAAAATATTCTTTTCTTCTCCATCAACTACATAATAGACACGCAACATTCCTTTGAGAATGATACAGATATTTTTTTCCAAAGTTCCTGCCTCAATGTAAAGATCTTTTTTCTTAATTTCTTTGACAACAGATTGAGGAATCAAATGCTCAATGATTTCAACATTTAATGATGGAAAATTAGAAGTGATTTGTTCTATAATAGGTTGTTGTTCAGATAGCATGTTTGAAAATTTAAAGAAATACAATTTTTTCTCAATAGAGGATAAACGTTGTGTCCTTAACCAACTAGCCCCGATAGTAGCGGTATAAATGCAATGCGGTGGCTGCCTAAAAAATGGCGCATTTATAAGAGCGGATAG
>JAHDBB010000619.1:0-1803 GCA_020630635.1 Chitinophagales bacterium | reverse complement strand
AGAGCGGATAGCGGGACTTTCCATAGCGACGAAGCAATATCCATTCGCTCCTAAAAAGATAAGAATTGAAACTATCGACTATCAGTTATTAACTTCTTAAACGCCAAAAGTTGATTCGCTATTTTCCGATCATTAGACAAATGCGGTACTTTATTTTGCCCACCCAATTTTCCAATGGACTTCATATACTTCTTAAAAGCATCTTTAGACAAAGGAGTCACTTGTAAAGGCTGCAAGATATTCCCTTCAATCAAATCACGATAATAACCATTTTTTTCCTGCAATTTTTTATCCAATAAAGTCGAAAAATGAGCCAAGTCCTGTGGCATTTTATCAAACTCAATCAGCCATTCATGTTGAGATATTTTCATAGCACCATGTTGGATTTTAGGAGCAACTGTAAACTCCCTAACTTGTACCTGCATTTGTTGTATGACATAAGCCAAACTTTCTTCCACTTCCTCCGCTATTACATGTTCTCCAAACGCAGAAATAAAGTGTTTGGTTCGTCCTGTCACCAAGATTTTATAAGGTTTTTTAGAAACAAACTTAATCGTATCGCCGATATTGTATGCCCAAAGTCCCGCATTAGACGAAATCAAAAGCGCATAGTTTTTATCCAATTCTATTTCCTCCAAAGTCAAACGAGTCGGATGTTGACTGAAAATTTCTTCGGCAGGAACAAATTCAAAAAAGATACCAGAATAAACATTGAGCAACAAGGCTTCCGACTCTTGCGAATTTTGGTAAGCGATAAACCCTTCGGAAGCTGGATACAAGCCAATATAATCGACAGAGCCTCCAATACTCTTTTGCATTTGTTGCTTATAAGGTTGAAAATTCACACCACCATGTACAACTACTTTGAGGTTGGGAAAAATCTCCTTGATGCGTTTACCACCACTTTTTTCATGCAGTCGTTCAAAATACATTTGAATCCAAGGCGGGATGCCACTGATAAGCCGCATATCTTGCTGATAAGTCTCTCTAACAATTTGATCCAACTTATTTTCCCAATTTTCAATACAATTGGTAGGGTAGGAGGGGAGTTGATTGCGTCTTAGATAGGCAGGGATATGATGATTAGAAATGCCTGAAAGTCGTCCCATTTTGATCCCATTTTTGTCGGCAAGTTGAGGGCTTCCAGACAAAAAAATCATTTTTCCATTGACAAAATCCGCATTTTGACGTTCATAGATATGGGCAAGCAAGGCATTGCGAGCAGAGCCAATATGATTGGGGATAGAATCTTTAGTAATGGGAATATATTTGGCACCTGAAGTAGTGCCGGATGTTTTGGCGAAGTACAAAGGCTGTCCTTTCCAAAGAACATGCTTTTTGCCTCTCAAAATCTGTTCGATATAAGGGCGAAACTGCTCATAATCTCGGATAGGAACCCGCTTCACAAAATCCTGATGTGTTTTGATATGAGCAAAATCATGTTCCTTTCCAAATTGGGTGTCCTTTGCCTGTTCCAACAACTTTTGAAAGATTTTTATTTGTTGCTGAACACCTTTTTCCTGATAGGCAAGCTGTTTTTGACTAACCACAGCCGCCAAGATTTTTGCCAATGCTGACTTGAGAGCCATTTACAAATATACAAAAATCTTGATTTTATCCGAATTTAAGCCTGTTTTTATAGAGGGACATTTTTTATTTGGAGCGAAGGATTGAGTGCTTCGTCGTGATAGAAAGTCCCGCTATCCGTTCTCATCACCAAGTGCCACCCGAACCCTTTTAGCCAACACACATTGGTGATACCACTCCTATCGGGGCTAGTTCGTTGCAGTCTCTCCCTATAGT